>NZ_JBYTCE010000022.1:0-113958 GCF_058789975.1 Paenibacillus sp. FW104-T2
ATATATAAAAATAAAAAAGAAGCCGCCACTTGGGCGACTTCTTAAGTGTCTCATATTACTCCGTGTTCAGTTCCACCGACCACTTTTCCCCTTCTTCTAAATGAAGCAGGAATGCACCATTCTCCATGGGGAGTGGTTTATATTTGTTCTTGCCAAACTGTCTACATAAAGAGATGTTGACCCAGTCCGGGAGCTGAACTTTCGAGGACATCCGCCTAGTGGCGGCTAACTCAGCTTGAAATGTCCCTGACTTGCGGTCCCATGCAAGCGACAGAACGCCTCCGGGTATACGCCAATTCTGCAGCTCTCCACGCAGCATTCTTACAGGAAGTGCCGGAAGCAGCTTGATCCGTTGAGGCGAGACCAGCAGCAGCATTTCCTGTACGGCATTAACCCAGCCCATATTGGCATCAAGCTGAACTGGAGCAGCATCTAACGTCAGGCAAATTCCCATACTGCGCCAATCATTATGGAGTGTGAAACCATTAGATAGAACACAGGACCGGGCAAGATGATCCAGGCTGTCCAAAGCCCGTTCTCCGTCGCCCAGCCGGGCATAGATCGATGACATGTGAGCCAGGGACCACCCACTCTGTGCTCCAAGTCTTCGCTGGTGTACTGCTTTCTCGAAGGCTTTGAAAAGCAGTGGGTCTTCTTCCCGACTGACTTCCTGTCCTGGAAAAACAGGGTATAGATGGGACAGATGACGATGATCTTGCCGATCCTCAAAAGCAGGATGAAGCCACTCCTTGACAGCCCCCTCCTCATTCAACATGTAGGAAGGCAGACGTGTAAGCATATCTTCCCACTCTGGTATTTTGCTGCTATTTACACCGATTATCCGACTCGCTTGTATGGTATGCTGCAATAATTCCTTGATGATGGCGACGTCCATTGTGGCATTAATGGCTGTAGGCATGGGATGTGCGAGTTGTTTACCATCCTGAGGCATGAAATTCTGTGGTGTGTTCTCGGGTGAAACGGATGGGTATACCATATACCATCCCTCTTCGTCCAGCACCAGAAAGTCTTCATAAAACTGTAAGGCCTCTCTCATAAAGGGCAGCGCCTGCTCGCGCAGAAATTGCATATCACCGGTATACCAAAAATGCTCATAATAATGTCTGGCCAGCCACCCGGCTGCTCCGGTCCAGTTCATGATGACAGGAACAACCTGATTTGGGATGCCCATGCCTGGCGTAGTCCCAGCAGGGATGTAGATCCCGCGACAGCCATAGAGCTTGCGTGCATTTTCCTTGAAGACATCCATCAAATCGGTGTAATACCGAAACAAAGACAGGTTCATGCAGGTTAAACCGCCAACAGCCGAATGCCAATACATCATCTGAACATTTTCATTAGCCATGTGATGACCCCAGATTAATCGGTAATCTCCGCCCCATAGCCCATAAAGACCAAAAGGCATATTGCCTTCCTCAGAGGTTCCGCTAATGAATAAATATCGACCGAATGCCCACATCTTGCGAATCAACCCCAAGGGAGCTTCGCCTTCATAAGCATCTAACAGAAGCTCTTCATTACTGCGCCCGTCATCAGCCGCATCATCCAGATCAAGCTCTGCGGAGTGAAACAGCGGCTGATGTAGCTCCATATGTCTGGATAGCATTGAATTATAATCAGTCTCCAGCCCTGCAAGCTCCTGCTTCAGTCGTAACCATTCCTCTTCCCGCTTGCCTGTAACAAACATCTTAACGAGAACAAGCACATCGCCCGACATTTCGAACGGGATCTCTGCGTGAATGGCTTGTTTTCCGCTGTCATCTCGCTGATCCGTGTCTGGAATGGTACCCCCTTTTCCCGGGAAATGTAATGCTCTATGGGAAGGCATCACTCCAGCCCCATGATCATCTCCCACACACATTAGACGCATTACAGCGCCATAATCCTCTCCATCGTCATTTCTGCCACCATAAAATACATATTGCTCATCTTCATCCGTTCTAACCGTGACAGATATTTTCAGTTCCTTAAATTCTTCATCATCCCGCTCACGGTCACCCGGCGGAAATTGAAGACCAACACTTCCCGATATCACTGGCGTACTTCCTGATTCCCTAACCTGTACCGAATCGCTCGTGCTCAGTACTTTCGCGTTTATTCTGAACACCACACAATCATCTGCACGAGAGACAAAAAGACTTCTTGAAATCTTTCGTTCCCCTTCCTCCCAGCAGACATGAACTTCTCCCGTTTCCATATCCAGTTCCCTGCGATAATGGTGAAAAGCATTGTCACAATTCATGGTGAGTGTCAATTCAGCCAAAGGAAAACGGGAGGATAGTTTGGAAGCATATCCTTCTGCTTGCACGGCACGGGTCAGATGCCAGCTGGCCTCCGAAAATTCCCCAGCGTCCATAAGTCGCCGGGTCTCCTGCAATGTGTGACTGACGTCGGGGAGTTCATCCTTTTTTCCCCAGTGCCATAGTTCACCATGCTGCAGTAAAATCACTTCTTGATGTATACCACCTCGCACAGAGGCACCCATTATCCCATTACCGGAAGGAAGTGCCTCCCGCCACATCCCCTTCCACCATGAAGCGGGATACTTCAGAATCATCTTGTTCCTATCGGGTCTGCCCGCTTGAGATCCGTTTAATTTCTTCACGCACCTTCTGCTCCCCGCATCTCCATTTCAATACTGGCCAGCAGGAATGGTGCTACTCCCATCTGAGCATCACTGACGATCTGTTCGCTAATATAGTAGGCATAAGAACCGTCACGATATTTCTTTCCTCCGAGTCCAGCCCCATGACAAATGCGGTGCAGGTGTACCCCCTGTTCATCCTCCGTAACAAAGTGACTGAGAATACCAGCATACGCCAGATCAACAACTTTGCGATCCAGTTCAGCCAAATAATGCAGACGCTGACCCTTGGCTAAGGCGTAGGTCAGCATGCAGGAAGCCGACGCTTCCAAATAGTTGCCTTCCCTGCCGTTCTGGTCCATAACTTGATACCACAGTCCGCTCTCCTGATCCTGGGCATGGGCGATTGCATAGGCCATTCTCTCGAAGATGCCCATGATCTGACCGCGCTGAGGATGATCAATTGGAAAAAACTCCAATGCATCCACTACCGCCATCGCATACCACCCCATCGCCCTGCCCCAGACGTGGAACGATTGACCCGTGTCTTTGTCGCACCAGCGCTGTTCCCTGCTCTCATCCCATGCATGGTGCAGCAGACCGCTTCGCGGATCCCGGGTCTTCCGCTCAATCAGTAGAATTTGACGCGCGACTTCATTGAAGCTCTCAGGGTGATCGAACATATGGCCATACTCTGCCAGAAACGGGGAAGACATATAGATCCCGTCAAGCCACATCTGGAACGGATATATTTTTTTGTGCCAGAATCCGCCCTCACTGGTTCGAGGCTGCCCTTTCAACTGGGCGACCAGTTGCAAGATGGCTTGATGGTATTTCTCTTCCCCAGTAAGCTTCCACATAGAAAAGAGATTTTTGCCTTCATTGATCATGTCCAGGTTATAATCCTCAAGTTGATAGTTCCTGATGGTACCGTCTTTATCGATCAGGCCATCCATATGATGGAGAACCAGTTCACTATATCGAGGTTCACTATTCCAAACGGCGGCACGTTCGAGGGCCAGAAGCGTCATTCCGGCAACGTACCCCCATTTCCCGGCAATTTTGGGATGATTCCCATCCCGGCATTCGGAAACTAGCGTATCCGCAATTTTGGCAGACATTCTGCGATTCTGAGTAGAGACCTTTGTTAACGTTTCAACCAACGTAATCGCTCCTTTTTCGCTCGCGTATTATTGCTCAAGCCAATCCCGACTACTCAACGTGTGAACATACGATCACCTAATCGGTTCAGGTCAGGGGGTGCAGCCCCTCCCATAGAACTGACCAACTCCCGTCCTGCGGAAATCCCGGATTGTTCCCGCCTTCCTCACCGCTCCATCCGGCAGCCATCATTGCTACCGCAGTTAACAGTCCACCATTCCCAGGCAGATACGCCCATAATCCTGGCCTTTGATAATTGTGTCCATTGGGCAAATAGGTGTTTTTGGTGGCATCCATCAATAAAAAGTCAACGGCCAGCTCAGGTTCTCCCAGCCTTGCCGCTGTCATCGCACACATCGGAAAGTCCCACCCCCATGCGGATTCCCAATCCCAGCATTCTTTCACTTTGAGAAGTGTATTTTTCATGATTTTGCCGTCAATCAGCGTGCCGGGGAGCAGGCCGAGCGCTCCGAGCATGGAAGGATGATCATGGTTCTTGGCAGTAAATGTGTCTGGACAATTCTCGTGCGCAAGATACACTCCATTCTCATGCACAGGATTTGCCATATGAGCCGAAACCTTTTTCCATTCCGGATTCACAGGCCGCTCCAGCCGCTCCGCCCACATAGCGGCGATTTCCAAGCCAAATTTCCAGTATTCCAGTTCATATGGCGGATTCAGACTTTCATTCATGGCATGATTCTCCTGAGCTGGAATCAACGGCGGCCCAAGTACATATGCCTCTTTTTCAGCATCCCAGTGGGCAAAGGAAACCATAAAATCAGCTGCCTCGAATACGATGTCCTTATACCGTTCCAATACAGACCTCTCAGGCCGGGCCAAGTAACACATCTCGGCAAGTGCCATCGGATGAGGCTGCTGCCAGATTAACCCTGGTGCTACTGGTGACGGGCTCTGCCCACCGTTATATCCAACCATTTTGGGCCAGCGCGCACCAGCATATCCCTGTGAACGTGCCAGTTCACGAGCCTTGGGCAAAATGGTGATATACCAATCCATACTTTTGCGAAGCAGATCTGTACGATCCCACAGGGGAAAATGTGCAGCATGCCACCAGTGCATTTCTAGGTGCATTTTACCGAACCAGCTATTATACATGTAACCCGTTTCCTGAGGCGGCATGGAGCCGCCACTGTGTACAGCACATAGGAACTGGGACAGCACAATTCGTCGCTCCAATTCTGCTGCTCGGGGATCTTTACTGCCGGATAGATCCATGGCTGCTCCACTGTTCCAGAACTGCTCCCAGTAGACCGAGCTGGCGTGGAATACGGCCTCAGCTGGTTGAACTGATGGGTTCGACGCAGCAAAAGCAACACTGCAAGACCAGCTATCTGAAAGCTCCAATACTTCAGGAATAAGCGTAAACTCATGTGCTCCGGTCTGCTCCAGACGCCCCTTGTCCCAGATCCACCTCACTCCATATTCGTCTTCATCCAAAATCCGTTTCAGTGAAGCTGAAGCCGAATCGTTCGCCATTAGCTCGGTGCGATGTCTGCTGTCCTGTTCCCAATCGGGAAAAACGGACTTGGACCAGCTCCGATGTGTCATATCCGGACAGGGGAAAACAAGGAACAAATGCAGACGCCCCTTGCGGAGTAATTCTGAATGTACACGAATGCCGATGCCATCGTTCTCCGGATCACAGGCAGTCTCCACCTGAACCATGAACCCATCTACGGTGAACTCACTGTGAAGTGTGCCTGTCCACAGATTTAATTCCTGTCGTACCGGATTCACATGTGACGTATCTGCTTCTTCTCCATCTTCTTTCAGTATGCGAAACGCGAGGCGCCCCAGTTGAAGACGATGCGGATTCTGCCGCAGCCAGTGATAGGCTTCTTCTCGGTTCTCAGGTTTCATGGGATACGCCACCTTCCGTCCATACGTTTCAAACGACTGGTAGACGATATCCTGATCGCCGAAAACCTCATGCCCTCCGGTATAATGCCACCCCCAATTGGACTGTGTGCCAAGAGGGATTTCGTATGCTTCCGGAAAGGTCTGAAGGCCGGTAAAATCAGCACTAAATGCAAATTCGCCGTTGCCGACAGACAAAGGAGACCTGGGCTCAAGCTGGGTCAATACCGGATGGTTTCGCGTGACTATCGTTTTACGGTTCATGTAAGCTGTTCCTCCTTCTCTTCATTCGAATGGGGGACTAGGATTCCAATAAGGAATCCCTGCGGGCCCGCATCATCTCCCTGTATTTCCCCGGTGTAATATTCTTGGTTTTGCGATATACACGGATAAAACTATTCTCATGCTGATACCCCACCATGGAAGCGATTTCAGATATTCTGTAGTTGGTATCCCGCAGGAGTTCACAAGCCCGGTCCATACGGAGCTTCGTAAAGTAACCAAGAATGGTGTCGTTCATTTCTTGCTTGAACAGCTGACTTGCCAAACTGGAACCGATACCCGCATGCTCAGCAATGTCCTGAATGCTAACCGGGTCTTCCAGATGGTCACTCATGAATGCAATCATCGTTTGGCAAACGATATAATCCTTCCTGAGCAGCATGCTGTCATACCAGGCTGCGAGCGCTTCTGCCTCATTGCGCAGCAGTGACCACGCAGACTCCAGATTCATCGTCCGCAAACCGGAAACTCGGAACCCGCATGCTTCAGGATCCTGTTTCATGCGGATTCGTTCCAGCGTCTCCGCTACAGAATCGAGATAAGATATCGCCGAGGACGGGTGCCACCGTTCACTCTTCATTCGGCTAAATGTTTTATCCATGATCCTGATTGCCTCTTCACCACTGCCGGCTTCGATCGTTTCGGTCAATTGGGACATGAGTTCATTTTCCTCTGCACGTCCAGGTTCTTGGTGACCGGAAATGTCCTCAAACCGAATCACTTGTTCATATCCATGGTACAATCTGAAACCCAGAGCGCTGTCCGCTTCCTGCATCGCCTGTTGAAGTTCCTTGAATCCGTCGTGGTCCTCGCTTACGCCTGCGGAGACCTGGAACTTAAGCAGTTTCGGAATCATCCTCAGTGCTTCACCAATCGAAGTGGCTGCATCCATATCTCTGCCGGGATCAAGCGGTTGTAACATGACTAGCAATCGGTCCCTGCCGAGATCTGCAGGAATGAGACGCCATTCTCCTGACAGAAGCTCTGCAATGATATTGGCAATGGCAAATTTTAAAAGGGATTGATCCGACTTCTTAAACCTTTCACACCATGCGTGATAATCATCAATAGACAACATTGCAACGGTCAATGGACTATCACTCCATTCCTTGAAGTATCGGTTCCACTTTTCACCAATTTCCCGGTAACCCGTCATGTGTCCCGCATAGATATCGGTCAGAAATTTGGAGGATGCCTCAGGAAGTGTTTGTCTGAGATTGATGGCTTGCTGTGCATGATCTGTCAGCAGCTGTCCTGTTATTTTCTCGAGATCAATCAGCTCTGGACTGATACGTTGACGGTCATACCCGCTAAGCAGCTGTCTCATTCGTTTCACCGGTTTAAAGGCTGCCCTGTTATAAAAAGCAATCGTGGCGGCTCCTGCGGCAAGTGCCAACAGTGAAACGAAGAACACAACGTCTCTAATCTTCTGGGCATTGGACAGTAAACTTTCCTGGGAAATAATTGAAAGATAACGCCAACCTGTATACGGGGACATCGTCTGTGAAGCGAGCAGCACTTGGCCCTCGTGCTTGAACTCACCAAGCTTTTCTCCTTCCAGAGTCGCGAGGACCTGGTCCACTGCTTCCTCTCCTACTGGATAATTACCAAGATCATACAATGGCTTATTGTCGGCATCCAGAATGAAACGATGATTTTCGAGATCAGAGACGGAAGTAAGAAGCATGTGCTTGAACATTTGATCCGTTTTGAAATTGATGGCAATGATCCCTTTAAGTTGACCCGCCAGCATAATCTTGCGATAAAGTGTAATCTGGGAGGCAGGAACTGCTGAACCTGCAGCAATCTCCCGCCGCTTCACCAGCATGGGACGGTCATCTAATTCAGCAGCCACATCCACCCAGCCCGAATCGGGAAAATTGACTTTGCTTGAACTATATCCCTGAGGAAAAGCGACCATGCTCTCCCTTTCCACATCATAAATGTAAGCGCTTTTAATAAAAGGAGTACTGCTAGTCAAGGTTTCAAGAAACTGTACCAATTCGGTGACATTGCGGTATGACCCCTGCACCTCACTTGTGAGAAATTTATACACATGGTTATTCAGTGCAATTTTCACAGCAATCTGGTCGCTTTCCCGAATAACTTCATCAATATCATTCATACTGATGCGCAGCATCTGGTGCTGCGGTTCACTGAGCTCCTGCTGTAATACCGACTTGGCCGAATAATACGTTGTCATGCCTACTGCGATAATAATCATGAAGACAACAATGGTCAAAATAAGCAGCAGCCGGGTCTGGGTATTGGTGAAATTGAATTTTAACCACTTCAAAAAGGAAAGGGTCACAGTTATCTCCCACCTTATGTGCAATATACCGCAATTATACAGTTTTGCCCTGCCTGGTGCGACCCGGCCCAACAGCCTATTTTGACTTCTTCAAGCATCTCGATCTCACACTTGCCCGCTGTTTTGGCTGTTTTCACCATCATTTAACGTAATTAAATGTTCACTCACTTCTCGAATTCTGCATAGACACCATATTCCTCCATCCGCCTAGCACCGCTTCTATGGATATGGGACGATGCTCGGAGACCGAACGCCATACGGCTTCCCCCGCAGCAACGGAATACGCTCCATCCACGGCTCCGGACAGAATCCGGAAAGGACGGTGTTGATCTTCTCCAAGAAAGATATCCTCTAGAAGTAATGGATCCCCTCCACCATGTCCGCCTTCCCGATGTACGACATGTATGGTCTCTTTGGAACCAAACAGGGGGAAATAGTCAATGGTCTGAACCGGCGTCGGAAAAGGAGTACGTGCCGGCATATGGTATTCAAGTGTTTCTAGGCGCCCCTTCGTACCGTTCACAGCCAGCCGATAGCCTTCATAAGGAAGGGAAAAATTGACCGAATAACTCATGAGTGCCCCGCCACTATATCTCACAGATGCTGTATACGTATCTTCGATCTCAATGGTAGAATCAAAAATGCATTGATCCGGACGGTATGCTGTGTATGGAAAGTCCGTAGTGGCCGAACCCAGCAGGTTCAGATGATCATCCGGTACGCGGATCTGCCGACTGCGAGGTGTCCAACGGGAGTAATACGCACAATCTTCCGAGACATTGCACGTACGACAATGCCGCCCATCTTCCCGTGCCGGATTCCACTCCCCATCTGCGCCATAATAATTCAGTGCTCCATAAGCAAAGACTTCCACAGGCTTTTGGTTAATCCACCACTGAACCAGGTCAAAATGATGGGTGCTTTTGTGAACGGACAGTCCACCCGAATAAGCCCGCTCACGATTCCAGCGCTTGAAATAGCTGGAGCCGTGATGCGTATCAATGTACCAGTTGAGATCGATGGAAGTGACTCGGCCAATCTTACCTTCCTGTATCATTTCCTTAATCCGCATGTGAATGGGCATATATCGATAGTTGAATGTTACGATGACTTTACCTTTACTCACCGCTTCAGCATCCAGTATTCGCCTGGCGTCCGCTCCGGTTGTCGCCATTGGTTTCTCGGTAATTACGTCCAAATCCCGCTCCAGTGCGGCGGTTATATAGTGGACATGGGTATCATCCCTGCCGGCGACAATAATGCAGTCTGGCTTGGTATCCTCCACCATGGACGCAAAATCAGAAGCTCCATACACAGGAACTTCGGAGTGATGCGGAAAGCGCGATCGATAAGCTTCAAAACGCGCGGGATCCGTATCCAGCAGTGCCACGATCTCCGAATTGTGGGTGAACAACTCATGTATAGGCTTGGCGAACTGCCCCAAAGCTCTGCCGCTCACTCCGCATATAGCGTATCTTTTTTTCACTTCTTCACCTTCTCATACCACTCCTGGACCCGCTGAGTGACCACTTCGCCTCCTGAAGCATTCCATTTCTTCACATACTCATCATAAGCCTCCAGAGGAAGCTCTCCGATAACGATCTTGGTCAATACTTCCTGAAACAGCTTATGTGACTGGATATCTGGGAACCCTTCGTACACGGAAGCCGGGAGACCATCACCCGCAATTTGCCGGGCATCGGCTGTGCTCACAACGAACATGTCTTTCACCATTTGCTGTTGGTCCTCCGGATAGGTCTCTTCAATACGTTTGTTCATGTCCTCTGCAGTAGTCAGGTTCTTCATACCCAAGGCAAGCGGTTTGTTGTCGGCAGGCGGAAGAATGACTTTTCGTCCGTCTTTGACTTCATGCTGCTCTCCTTCCAGGCCGAAACGGACAAATTCATCATTTTCAGGGTTGTAGAAGAAATCAAGCAGCTTCAATGCATTGGGCGCATTATCCTGCTTCACGGCTGGAATCATCCATTCCGGCTCACCCATGCTCTTCTGCGTCACGAACGCTTCGAAGCCTTCGGCTTTGGGCAGTGGCATCGCTGCGATATAAGCATCCGGTGCCTGTGTCAGCATGGCGTTAAGACGATCGCGAACATTCGCCGGCAAGTGGTACCAGCTGCCCACCAGGTTATTGTTAATTTTGGCCTGCCATACTTCCCCTTTGTTCAAAAACGTTTCATTATCGAGCAGTTTTTCTTCATATAACATCCGAATGAATTTAATTGCTTCTCTCATGTTATCCGTTGTCCCGGCATACTGAATCTTGCCGTTGTATTCATCCCATTCCGGATATCCTTCCCACATGGCGACTCCGTACATGGCAAATAGATGGTCCATCCACCTTCCGAATTCCCTTCCGCTTGTGGGCAGTTCATCTGCTTTGCCATTGCCGTTCGGGTCCTTGTCACGGAAGGCTTTGAGCACTTCAACATAATCGTCAACGGTTGCTGGCATTTCCATGCCTACCTTATCCAGCCAATCCTTGCGGATCAAAGGTGCCCGTTCCGGGACAAGGAATACTTTGGGGACATAATAAATTTTGCCGTCAGGAGAAGCTGAGCGAACAATATCCCAGGCTTCCTGGGGAATACTTTCCCAGACGTGCGGAGCATACTCAGGGAGAAGATCATCCAGGGGCAGCGCTCCACCTTGTTGAATCAACGTTTGTTCAACGCCTCCGATCGGGCGCAGAATATCCGGCAGCTCATCCGAAGCGATCATCAGATTCAGATATTCCGATGGTTCCGAGCCTGGAGGCGTCGTAATCAGCTCGTATTGGACACCCGTCTTATCAGTAACATATTTCACGTGTGGATCATCAGCTGCGGGCATGCTCCCGATGCCCATATGACTCTTGAATACTTTTACGATTGAGATACCGGAGCTCCCTTCAGCAGAACCACTCCCTGAATCGCTGGTATTGGAACTGCAGCCGGCGACTACCAGCATGGCCATACTGAGCACAATCGGTACAAACTTTTGGGTCAGTCGTCTTCTCATCGAATCATCCCCTTGATCATGATTTATTCTTTCAGCGATCCAAGCAGCGAACCTTTGACAAAATATTTCTGTAAATAAGGATACACCAATATAATGGGAACGCTTGCAAAAAGAATCGTTGCTGCTTTCAATGTGGTAGTGTTGAAGTCGTAATCATCAAGGAACATATTGACCTGAGCCAGTTCTTCCGGACTGGTCAAATAGGCACGCAGTTTCATCTGAAGCGGCCATAGATCAGGATCCCGAACGAAGAGTACGGCGCGTTGGAACGTATTCCAGTATCCTACGGCATAGAACAGGCTGACTGTGGCAAGAACCGGTTTGGATAGCGGCAGATAGATCTGGAACAGGATTCGAAAATCATGGCAGCCATCAATCCGGGCAGTATCATCCAATTCCTTCGGCAAGTTCATGAAGAAGGTGCGCAAAATGACCATGTTAAACGTACCGATGACCCCCGGTATTATCAGTGCCCATATGGAATTCATCATCCCCAGCTCTCTGACCGTCAGGAAGAAGGGAATCATCGGCGCATTGAAGATCATCGTGATGACTATCCCGAGCATGACCTGTTTGCGAATTAGAAACTCTTTGCGTGATAACGGAAAGGCGGTCAGCACGGAAAAGAGCATACTCAGCGCTGTTCCAGCGACCGTTATGAATACGGTTACGCCAAACGATTGCCATAAGCCTGAGCTCTGTAAAATATGTTTCCAGGAAGCCATGGTAAAGCCGACCGGCCACAGAAAAACTTCCTTGGAATCGGCGGCAACCGGGGAACTTAAGGAAACAGCGAGCAGGTGAAGCAATGGCAGGATCATGGTTAATGCCGCAGCTGTCAAGAACACATAGTTGGCGACTTGAAAGCACTTTTCACCAAAGGTTTGTTTTATCACCACAACCCCTCCCCTGTCTTTTTGGCCAATCGATTGAAGACCCAGAGCAGGATAAACCCGATGACGGATTGGAACAGTCCAATCGCCGTGGTGACACTATACTGCCCCTGCAGAACACCTGAACGGTATACATAAGTTTCAATAATATCTCCTACCGAGTAGGTCATCGGGGTCAGCAGGTTATAAACCTGATCGAAACCAAGCTCCAGGAAATTGCCGATATTCAGCAGGAACAGAATCAGGATCGTTGGAAACAACGCGGGCAGTGTAATATAAATCGCCTGTTTCCACTTATTAGCTCCGTCCATGACGGCAGCTTCATATTGGGTTGGATCAACGCCGCTGATGGCCGCAAGATAAATAATGGTCCCCCACCCCACTTCCTTCCATATGGAAGACAAGACAACAATGGGCCGGAAATATTGCTCTTGCTGCATATACAGAATGGGCTCGAAGCCAAACCATCCACGGACAGCGTTTACAAAACCACCCGAGGCAAGAACTTCAAAGACGATTCCACCCACTACGACCCAAGAGAGGAAATGCGGTAAATAGAACAGACTTTGCAGGAAACGTTTGGCCAGCATCTTCCGTACCTCATTAAACAGCAGCGCAAGCAGGATGGGAGCTGGAAATCCGACAACCAGCTTGTAGAACGCAATCAGAGCTGTGTTTCGAAGTACATTATAGAAGTCCTGATACGTAAAAATAAACTTAAAGTTATCCAGGCCCACCCATGGGCTGCTCCAGATCCCTTTCATGATCTGAAAATTCTGAAATGCAATGACGCTTCCTCCCAGAGGGATATACTTAAAAATAATGTAAAACAAAATACCGGGCAGGATCATGACATACAGCATCCAATGTTTCCTCATGTTTCGCAAATATCCTTTTTTGGCACGTTTGACGACTGTAACTCCGGGTTGCCGGGCAGGTGTTTCCGTCAGTTCAGCCATACGATCTCGGGCCCCCTTTAGCAGTTAATAGTGTGAATGATGAGCAGGATCCTCTGTTCACATCATATGGGCGAGTAGCACGATCAACAATCGTGCAATCGGCCAAATCATGAACCAATCGCTTATACAGCAAGCTTTTGCAGGATCGGTTCATTCGGTGGAGAATCGGTTGGTAAGGGTAAAAGCATCAAAAAGGCCGCCTCATATGGCGACCTAAAATGTGTAACACTTTAGCTTTTTTGTTCGGGTTGCAATTCTTAACACGCTGAATGTAATCAGTCTTCAATCATTAGAGATCCGCTGTCGTTTGGATCATTAACCTCCTTAATTACGATAAGTAAGCCTTCTTCGTTAAATGCCTTTATTTCGAATGGAGTGCTTGCAGTCGAGGGAAGCAATACAAACCATATGTTTCTTTCAGCCCCCACCTCAACCAATTTAGCTTCAGTAGAAATCTGTTTCTCATTTTCCTTCGTTTCGACCGTTATCCGCTTGATTGCAGGGTTCAGTACATTTCCGAATATGATGGGAAAAGGAGATTCGATATGCTCCATTCGAGGCATACTCATATAGTCCATGGCCGACGGGTTTGAAGAAGATTTACTAATCCCGTATCCTCCACCCCATCCCCATTTCCAACCGAAAATCCGCTTTCGTACATATTCTATCTGAAGGTTACTGGATTCAGAGCTTGCTCTTTGTGTAAATACAATCATGCCGCCTTCCACTGGCTCTTCATGGATAATATGTGATGATAACTGTTCTGTTCTAAACTTTTGAATCGCGCTTTCGGGAGTCTTCCCGATAGGGATGTGTATGGTCTCATCCACTCCCAACCATTTGGACATCCGTTGATCTGAGAACCCTCCAGGTCTATCGTTAAGATAGACATAAGTTAACAATGCGGAGATCGAGAGAATAATCACAACAAAACATATCCCGATCCGTCGTTTTATTTGAAGTTTCAATATCTCCGAACCCCCTTGTTATTTAAAATAACTTACCAAAAAATAAAACCGTTCTAATATTACCATATTTAACCTCTTATTTTCTGATATATATATAACAAAAAAACCTTCAAGAACAGTGTCTTGAAGGTTTTTTCGCCAAATATTAAAGAACTTTTTCCAAAAAGCTGATGGTGCGTTCATGCTTCGGATTACCGAATATTTCGGCAGGCGTGCCCTGCTCTACAATGTATCCGCCATCCATGAAGATAACCCGGTCTGCAACTTCACGAGCAAATCCCATCTCATGGGTAACGATCATCATCGTCATTCCTTCGCTGGCGAGGTCCTTCATTACGCCCAGAACCTCACCAACCATCTCAGGGTCAAGCGCGGAAGTCGGTTCATCAAACAACATGACGTCTGGATTCATCGCAAGCGCGCGAGCAATTGCGACACGTTGTTTTTGACCACCCGAAAGTTTGTTAGGATAGCTATCCGCTTTATCTGACAAACCTACCCGATCAAGTAAACGAAGAGCCGTTTCTCTAGCTTGCTGCTCGTTGAGCTTACCAAGCTCTCTTGGTGCGAACATGATATTTTTGAGCACGCTAAAATGCGGAAACAAGTTAAAGTGCTGAAATACCATGCCGATATTTTCACGAGCTTTATTGATATTGGTTTTCGGATCATTCAGATCCTGGTCATCCACGATAACCCGGCCTGCAGTGATCTCTTCCAATTGGTTTATACAGCGCAGAAACGTACTTTTTCCCGAACCGGACGGGCCGATGACACAGACCACTTCGCCCTCGGCGACCGTCATATCGATCCCTTTCAGAACCTGATTCGAGCCAAAACTTTTCTTCAATCCTTCAACCTTGATTTTACCCACGGCGAACCTTCACCTCCAGATGGTCAGCGATTTTAGTCAATGTGATGATGACAATCAGATACATGATCGCAACCGTTAACCAGATGTCAAAAGAGGCGAACGTTCTTGCGATGACAATTTTACCTGATTGCGTCAGCTCCACCAGACCAATGACGGACAAGATCGACGTATCTTTCAGTGTAATAACCATCTGATTAATGAATGAAGGAATCATAACCCGGATGGCCTGAGGGATAACAATCTTCATCATCGCTTTGCGATAAGGAATACCCAGTGAACGGGCAGCTTCCATCTGTCCACGATCAATCGATTGAATCCCCCCGCGAATAATTTCGGTAACATATGCTCCGGCATTCAAGCTTAACGTCAGAATGGCTGCCAGGAACAGAGGCATCGTGAAGCCAAGCGCCTGCGGAATCCCGAAATAAATAAAGAAGGCAAGGACGATCAATGGAATCCCGCGGAATACATCCACAAATACCGTGGCTACACCGCGAAGGAATTTATTTTGTCCCACTTTCATAAATCCGAAGATCAAGCCCAGGATAAAGGCAAAAAACAGTGAAATAATGGTGTACAAGAGCGTGTTACCCAGACCTTTAATCAGGGATGGTAGGGATTTCTGAACCAACTCCCAGCGTCCCATAGTAGCGGTTGTTGGAGCATTTTCACCGAGGTATTTTTCGGTAATGCGGTCATATTCCCCGTTAGCCTTGATATTCGCTAGTCCGGTATTAAACATCTCCAGAAGCTCCTGGTTCTGCCCTTTGCTTACGGCAAACCCGTAGGAACCACCTTTTTCTTTATCGGTAACAATTTTAAGACCGTTTTTCTGATCGACCCCATAAGCTAGTACGGGGAAATCTTCGAAACAAGCTACGGAATTGCCGGTTTTTACATCATCATACATTTGTGAAGAATCATCAAACGGTACAATGGTAAAGCCATACTTTGAGGCCACAGACTCTGCAAAAGTATAACCCTCTGTTCCCGTTTTCACAGCAACTTTTTTACCTCTGAGGTCCTCGTAGCTTTTCACGGTATCGTTATTGGCACTAACGCCCATAACCACGCCTGATTCGAAATATGATTCAGAAAAATCAAACTTTTGTTTTCTCTCATCGGTAATACTCATCCCCGCAATAACGCCATCCACCTGGTTTGACTCCAGTGCCTGCACGGCGGCGTTAAATCCGAGCGCTTTAATTTCATACTTAAAATTTTGATCTTTGGCAATGGCATCAAGCAAATCCATGTCGATTCCGACAAAATCACCATTTACATCCTGAAATTCAAACGGAGCAAAGGTAATGTCTGTGCCGATGACATAAGTTTTGCTGGTGTTGGACTCTGCATCAGCCGCTCCCGCCCAACCGGATAATCCGGTCACCAAGAGCAGCACTAGCGAAAGTACAAAAAACGAGACCTTTGTTGTTTTCATATGTCCTCCCCTTCTCGGTCTACTACGTTACTGTGTTACATTTTTTTCAGACGTATTGCTCATTATACAGTCATAATCTTTTTGTGAAAATAAACAATTTAAATTTTAAGTATTGATTTCTTTTCCAATTATGATGCTCACGGTGTCACTACATAAGTATGCCTTGCCTTGACTCTTTATTTACCGTTGTAAAGCGCACTCCTCATATCTTTCATTCCTTAACCCAAACCATTTTTTGGTGAAAGTTGAGTATGTGTTTTTTCATGCTGGATTCGTTCGCAATATGTTTATCATTTACAATAATCCCTCTTTCAATCAAAAATGTTTTGTCTCAACCATGTACTTATAACTGTCAACAGCCGCACCTTCCATTACCTTATTAAGCACTCGCTTGAAACATTTTTTCTTTACGTTCTCTCGATAATTGATGCTGCCGTGCCTTCCATAGAAAAGGAAGTCCGCATGCAGTTGCGAGTGCCAGCGGAACAAAGACGGAACCCCCATTCGCTGCGCCAAAATGGCCAAGAAGCACTCCTCCAAATACAGGTGCTATCACACTGCCCAAATGATTAAAGCCAATGGTTCCAAAATAGATCCCTTTGTTCTCCGGTTTAGCAATCCGGTCAATGAACAAGTCCATCATGGTAAACAGCAGCACTTCTCCAATGGTAAACAGAATGACACTAATGAATAAAAGCACCAGACCGTCCGCCCAACCGAACATCAGCAAGCTTCCAGCAATAAGAATATTACCAAGAATAAGAGAGGCAATTGGCGAATAATGCCTGGCTGTCCGAACAATCGGGTATTGGACGAGGAGCACGGTCATGGCGTTAAGAGAGAACATGTAGGAGAAAATTCGGCTTCCGTCCTCTACATTCGGATTCAGGGTCAGATACTGAGCTAATGTTGAACCGAAATGTCCAAAACCCAGTTCGCAGAACGTTGTTCCAATGAGGACCATCAGGAATACCCGGTCTCTGGTGGTTGTACTCAGAGCAGCCCTCAGGCTTGGTGCAAGCGTGTTGACTGGCTTAGGGAGATCGGTATACCTAACGCTAAACTGAAACAACAAGACCATGCCGTACATCTCATATACCATGCCTGCTATGATAAACGGAAACGTCGATTCAGCCGATCCAAGGTAAAGTCCGATAATTGGACCAAAAACAACACCAAGATTAATCGCGGCATAGCGCAGATTAAAAACGAGCAGCTTGTGCTGTGAAGGAGTAATATCCGACAATAACGCGCGTGAGGTCGGCTCAAAAAAAGCGCGGCATAAGCCATTTAGTGTGTTGGCAATGAAAAATACCCATAAATGCTGCGCCGATGAAAAGATAAAAAAAACGCCTGCCCAGCTAAACACCGAGACCAGCATGACAATTGGACGACCAATCCGATCCGAGATGTATCCTCCGTAGAAGCTAATGAGTACGCCAGCCAGCGAGCTTACTGCAACGGTTAGGCCTGTTTCTGTCGGTAAAGCCTCCAATACGCGAGTTAAATAGATGGATAAGAACGGAATGCTCATGGATGTCACCAGACGTCCGAACATGGTACCGATAATGATGGTCCACGCCAAAGGGTGTATTTGCCTGAGAAGATGCTTCATAAGGTATATCTCCTATTCCGGGTGATTAAAAAAGGACTGCGCATGTCACTTTCATTAGTTATAATTGTAAGGATCAAAGGGGGAAATAAAAGTGTAAGCAATTCATTTTTCATTTCACCTTTTTTAAAGGAGCAGACCTATGGATATATACATCACACACTACCTTCGGCTTGTCACATCAGAGCAGCTTGCACTTCATGTGAATGAACCTGCTGCGATAACTATAGAAAACCTCTCGATCGCGCTATTCTGTACTCCACGGAATGTCAAATTCATATTGCGTAAGCTGGAAGCAGCTGGTTTCATTGTTTGGCAGCCGGGAATCGGCAGGGGACATCATTCCAAATTGACACTTCTAAAGAGTATGGACGAAGTAATGGAAGATCACTTTCTTGGCTTAATAAGCAATGGCAAAATGAAGGAAGCTGTCGAACTCATCGGTTCGCTGGAATCTTGGGACCTGAATGGCGTGGTCAGGCAGAAATTGCTGCGTTTGTTGAACCAGCAGATGGGTTTTCACAGCCATATGGAAACAAGCTCGGGTCAGGATGTACTTCGAATGATGCGTTCGCGCCGTCTGGGGAACCTGGATCCGGCTTCTGTTTACACGGCATTTGAGACTTATCTGCTTGGTCAGATCTGCAATACATTACTTACCTTCGATGCTCAGTCAGGAACATTTCAGCCAAGTCTTGCACATTCGTGGGAATGCAGTGAGGACCATAAGATGTGGGTCTTTTATCTGCGTAAGGGTGTCCGGTTTCATCACGGACGCATCATGACTTCAGCAGATGTGCAGTCAACGTGGCAGCGTCTGCACGAGGTCCAAAGTCCTTCGCTATGGTTGTACCGGGATATCGCGCACACTGAATTAGAGGGTGATTACTGCATTCGTTTTTATCTTCATCGGCCCAATCGTTTTTTTCTGCACCTGTTCAGCTGCATTCCCATGACCATTCTCCCCTATGATGTTGACAGTTCCAATCAACTGATCGGTACAGGTCCATTCCAGATTAGTGAACTAAATAATGATGTGCTCGTACTTCGTGCATTTGACAGCTATTATGGACTTCGTCCCCTCCTTGATCAGGTATATATCTGGTTTGTACCGGATTTGGGCAGCCAATACCGACATTACGAATTGCAAGGAAGCGAACGCTTGAATAAACCTTCAAATGATGAAGCAACGAAAGATATTGATTATCCTGCACTCGGATGTCAGTATTTGCTGTTTAACTTCCAGAAGCCTGGTATCCACCATCATCCCCATTTTCGGCAAGCACTGAGAATGGTGTATGACTCTGCAGCTCTGGTCGCTGAACTGGGAGAGAATCTGATTACACCCGCTAGCAGCTTTCTCCCATGGAGAAGTGCGCAGCAGCACTGGTCCGAAGCATCGCTTGATCATGCACATGAATTGCTGGACAGCGGTTATCAGGGCGAAACCTTGATTCTGTCTTGTACCGTTAACAAGGATATGCGTGTTGCTCATTGGATACAGCAACGTGCAGCAGCAATTGGACTGCACATTGAGGTGGCTGCTTCCATCGACAACCTCCAGCCTCAAGAGACATCGTTTGCGGATTTGATCATGGCGGAGGAGATTCTGGAGCAGGATTGGCAATACGGCATGATTCATTATTTCAAGACGTCGTCCAATCAGTTCAATGCCTGCATGTCACCTGAGCAGATGTCCATATTGGATGATAAGCTGGAGCCTTTTGCACAGTTGGATGAACCTGATCGGATAAGCCTGCTGAATGAAGCTGAGGATATATTACGCCGTAATTGCTGGATATTGCATGGGGCCCATGTGAACAAAAGGGCTCAGCTTAATTCGAGCCTTTCAGGCCTTCAGACGTCGGACTTTGGTTTTATGGACATTTCTAAGATATGGATTAAGCAGTAAACTAAAAAGAGGACTTCCGTCCAATGACGGAAATCCTTTTTTATTGTTATCTTCTGATCTGTTCTGGAACAATCCGAACCTAAGCTATATAAGAAATGGATCTACCCACCACCATCATTCAATCGGCTGCAAAGCTTGCTCTGCGTCCTTTCTTAGCCACAGTTTCCGGAATGGTTCACAGTTCTGAATCAATTTGTCGAAAGGTCCGTGACCGACAATTTTTCCTTGGTCCATAACCACGATCTGATCAACCTGCCGGATGAAGTTCAATCGATGTGCGACGATAATGACCGTTTTGCCGCTGAACTCTTTCAGAATCGTTTCCATGATGCTTTTCTCCGTAATATTGTCCAGAGCCGACACCGGTTCGTCCAGAATCAACACGTTTCTGCGCTGTAACAGGATTCGGGCGAAGGCAAGACGCTGACGTTCCCCGCCGGACAACTTCAACCCTCTCTCGCCAACAAGCGTGTTTAATCCGTCCGGCCATTTTAGAATGGTATGTTTCAGATGAACTTTATCCAACAAATCGTAGATAGCTTCATCCGAAACCGATTGATCAAAACAAATATTGTCCCGGATGGTCGCATCGAAGATTGGCGTCTCCTGTGACAAATATGAGATATGGTCATAGTAGCTATTCAGCTTCAGCTCGTCGATATCCACGCCATCCAACAGCAGCTTGCCACTGTTCTTTTTTAACAGGCCGGTTAACAGCTTGATCAACGTTGATTTTCCGCTCCCACTCATGCCAACCAGTGCAACGGAGGAACCTCGGGGAATGATCAGCGAGATATCATGTAAGATACGATCCCCACCATAACCGAATGAGACGTCGCGAAACTCCATCTTCCCCTTCAGCCCCATCACTTCATGACCACGATCCAGGTTGCGGTCCTCCGGAGCTTGAATAAACGATTCAAAGCGCTTATAGGTCACTTGATTCAGCCGATAATCCACGAACAGCACGTTGAAAATGGCGATAGGTGTGTATATCTTTTCTATAAAAAGAAACAATGCCACAATAACGCCAATGGAGGAGACCCCTGTAATAACGCTCTTAACCCCAAAGAACAGGATGACAAGCTTAATGACGGTGATAAACACCTCAAATATCGCAAAAAAAGCTTCATGAATCATCCGCAGCTGCGCGCTTTTGTTAATCATTAACCGTGCTGATGCGCTGAGTTTCGCCATTTCCTTCTCATATCGTTTGTTCGTCCGAAATACAACCAGTTCCATGAATCCGCGTATAGAGTATCTGGAGATGGACTCCTGTTCGTTCAATATCGTTGATTTCATTCGGTACAGAAATTTCAAGATCAGGTTTGTTACTCCAAAAACGACGACATAACCAGCCGCAATAATAATCATAATCCGTGGATCGTAGAAGCTGATAAACAGCAGACTGAACAAAATCGTTGGCAGCAGTTCATGCAATGTTTTAAGGTAAAAACCATAAATGATCTCATTTCCTGCCTCTGCACCATTTTCGATGATTTTGATCATTTGTCCAGTTCCCACGTTTTGATAAGCCTGATAATCGATTTTTGCTATTTTGGCCAGTGCCATGATCTTCAATTGCTCGGTTAACCGCTTGGAGAGATAGACACTTGGATACTCATCCACGTAGTTCAGAATGATCGTCCCCACCAGAAGTGCTCCGTAGATCATGATCATATGGATCATCTCATCCATCTGATTAACCTCTATAGCCGTGTCCAATATTTTCTGGAAGAAAAGAATCCCCAAACTGCTGAATAGTTGAATGCCCCAGCCTAAGGCAACGTATAGGAAAATCCACCATTTTAATTGAAATAAACATTGTTTTAACACCGTTTTCCTGCCCCTTTATCTTTTAAAATGAGAAAAAAGCCAGGACGATTCCAGACATGGACCTGTGCAAGACCTTCTCTATGAGAAGGTCATTGTAGGTTCCATAGATCTGATGTGTCCTGGCCTGCGAACAAAATGATTGCCTGGGCACCATTCAAAGTTTCTAGTTTCATGCGATCAAATGGGCATACGAACCCCTTGATAGCCGGTACGCGTTTTAATCCGGCCCGAAAACTAGTTAATTCGAACGATACGGTAAGACATTCATTTCACCTCAATTCAAAAGATATGGTCTAGTATAATCGTTGACCTCCCTTAAAATCAACCAATTATTTCAAGTGAATCATGACGGTTTGATATTAAAACTTGCAACCCAACAAGAGAACAAGCTATGATCATGATAGAATGAAAACCTATGTATATTTTCAGGAAATAACGTCAAGGAGGAGAAGATGGAAGATATTATTTTGTGGTTGAAGTATATGTTCTTGGGTGTAGTTCAAGGAGCAACGGAGCCAATTCCCGTTTCTTCAAGCGGACATCTAATCATTGCACAGCGGCTGATGGGCATGAAACAAAACGGATTATCGTTTGAAATTCTAACCAACACAGCTTCACTAATAGCTATTGTTTTTATCTTTCGTGAAGATATCAAAAAGCTGATTGTTGGCGCAGTTCAATACCTTCGTACACGTGACCAGCAATACAGGGCAGAATTTATGTTTGTGTTATACATTATTATCGGGACGATTCCTGCCGCGCTCGCTGCAGTACTGTTGAAGGATCGAATTGAAGAAGTTTTTGCCTCCGTACATACCGTCTCCATTGCTCTTTTAGTTACCGGAGTTGCTTTGTGGCTCATTCGCAATCTGCGCGGCCGTAAACGTGATGGAGATCTGTCTACCAAAGATGCGATTCTCGTTGGACTGGCTCAAGCTGTAGCCCTGATTCCAGGGATCAGCCGTTCCGGAGCTACCGTAATAGCTTCCATTGCGGTCGGTATGAAACAGGAAACCGCGCTCAGGTTTTCCTTTATGCTCTATATCCCAATTAGCTTGGGTGGTCTGGTCATGGGAGCATCCGACATCGCAAACGATCCCAATCGGTCAGAGCTTGCCATTCCTTATCTGATTGCCTTCATAACGACACTCGTAGTCACGTATTTCTCAATGAGATGGTTCATGGGCATTATGGCTAAAGGCAACTTGAAATATTTCTCCTACTACTGTTTTATTGCCGGAACCTTATTGCTTATCTTTTTGTAATTTTAAGATCTATACCTATAATGGAACATCTGGCGTTCAGCCCGGTGTTCTTTTTTTATTGGTCAATTCGGAGCAAAAACTGCTTAAGTTAATATCCAACATTTATATATATGAACAAAGCGCATGACAAACCCCATAGTAGACATATTCATGTCCTCTATGGGGTCCGGTTTTACACGTTAAAGATTAGTGTGGCAAGTTTCCACCTGTTTGGGATGCAATCATGGATGGCGCGTACCCGTTCAGCATTTGCTGCATATCCTGCTGCGGGAGCTGTGGCACCTGATAGAATCCATTCTTGTTTTGATAACTGGAAATCTCATATGCCATCTCGATACAGTTTGGCAGTGAATCTGCCAGTACACGACGCACCACTGGGTTTGTCGATTCAAGCGCAGCCGTTGTTTTCATTACTGCTCCCGATTTCACTGCATTCAACATGCTCAGAGAGATGCTTTGGTCACAAATTTCAGTTGCCGAGAGCATTGGCTTCTTCGGTTGGCTTGGTTTCATGCCATATGTGAAGTCGTTGTCTTGTGACATTTTATAGCTTTGCGTCGGTTTGGATGGATCTTGTCCAGTTCTGAAGCATTCCAGCGTAATGTTGTACTCTTCGGACATAAATTGTTTTTGACGCAGCAAAATATCACGCAGTTCCGGATCTTGGACATGCTGACTCAGCATCGTATAGGTATTTAACGTATTAATGGCTCCAGCAAGCACCTCATGGACATCAAACATCTCATGTCCGCCATGGTTGAGTTGTGGTGGGATCGTACCTGTTTCAATGTTTTGATGATTTTGCAATTGCATATCGTGTAACCTCCTCATATTTGTCTGCTTTTTGGCGCAGTCCGAAGTTTATTATTGATTTTATGGACCAAGGATATGCAGAAGGCTTTTTTACATTTTTTATGTATTTCAACGGATCAGTAACCCTTGCTAATGTCGTGCATAGGCTAATGCATACCGTTTAGGAGGGATTTTAGTTGTATACTTATGAAGCTAACCGGCAACAGCATCTAGCATGGCACGAGACACTCGAGCTCCATGAATTAACTGCATTTCAGAGCAACCAATTAACACATTTTAAAATGGTAGTTAACGATGTGAAGAACCCTACCTTGCAAGCCTTGTACAAGGAGGCCATCATGAGCATCGAACAGAACCTGAAGGAGCTCTTGCAATACTTCCCTCTAGCCCCCCAAGGAAACAGAAACAGCGGAAATGATCAGGACATGACCGCGTTCTACGCGGGCCAGTTGCTCGGATTCGCCAAGACGTCCGTTCGGAGCTATGCCATTGCAATTACCGAAACGGCCACTCCCCAACTACGGGAAACGTTACAAAAACAATTAAACGGCGCCATTAACCTGCATGGCAAAGTGTTTTATTTTATGCTTGAACAGGGATTCTACCCTTCCTATGATCTTCCGAAGCTGCTGGCGAACGATGTAGCCATGGCCAACAAAGCAATTTCGCTATAAGCAGAAACACGATAACGCTGAGCAGGCCTTCGGGGGAATCGAATGCCTGCTCGCTGTAAATATTCCGAATACATCTGAACCATTCAATTGTACAACTAAACCATGGGCGGTAGGCTCTCCGCATTCTCCTTCCTGAGAGCATACGCCGGTGTATTATAAATGTATGGAGGTGCAGGAGGCAATTTGGGCGCAGCTGCAAGCGGCTGAGGATGCTGCACGTATTGAAACACGCCTTGACCATCCATGCTTGGTCCATGAGCCCAACGTCCAGTTGCACTTGCGTCTCCTCGCGAGAAATTAAACAGCACGTAGGATACCTCTTGTTTTTCCAATTCTCTCGGGAAGGTTGTTGGAACAACAACACCCTCTTTTTCTTCCAGCTCCTGAATAGCTGCGATCCATTGATTTTGATGCATCGTGTCTCGTGCAAGTAACCAGGATAGCATATCTCTGACCCCGCGATCATTGGTCATTCCATACAGTCTGGCAACCTGCAACCTCCCTTGAGACTCCGCAGCCAGATTATGTCTGAAGTCAGCAAGCAGATTACCGCTTGCAATTGTATATTTGGCGTTCCATGGATAACCGTTGCTATCTGTTGGTGCTGCTCCCAATCCAGTCACAATGGCATGTTGAGGATTGCTCCCCCCGAGGATAGCGTTGATGACAGGATCTTTAGCGGCTTCCTCCAATGTTGCCAGAGGTGCATTATCCAACAAACGCGCAATCATTGTAGCCAGCATCTCCACATGGGCGAGTTCTTCTGTCCCCGTGTCCATAAGTAAATCTTTATATTTTCCATCCCCGCGTACGTTCCAGCCCTGAAATAAATACTGCATAGCAACAGTGATCTCACCAAACTGTCCGCCAAGGACTTCCTGAAGTTTTCTCGCAAATACGGGATCCGGACGATCCGGTTTCGCATGATACTGCAATTCTTTGATATTGAAAAACAAACCATCACCTCATTTGTTGGGATAGGTGATTCTATGTCGAATACGCTGCAAACTTGCTTGTCATCAAAAAAATGCAATTTTACCCCCGGTGAGTCTCTACAATCAAATGTAGCAATGTACAAAAAAATAAAAAACCGTCCTTTAAGGACGGCCTCTATCACATTTTGACGTTTATTTAAACAACCGCTGATTCAATGCATTAGCAGTCATCTCGTGCGTCGGGTGAAAATCATCACTTTCCATATATTGCAGCAGACTGTGAATAAATTGTCGCCCTTCGATCTGACCAAGCAGCTGGTCATAATCCAGCGCCCCAACTAACACTTTGCCGCTGCCTACTTTGCACTCAAATAACAGTCCGAGCTTATGATTACGCTCAAAGTTATCGATCGTTTGCACAATCGGCTGTAAATCAGCCGGAAGGTCGTCCAAAATGATGGAGCTTGAATGGGTGACAATATTCCACCATGGGTAAGTGGAGTGCATCTCGCTCGGGAAATGCTGAAGAGCCGGATGATCATTCTGAATTAGCAAACCAAGCGTACCCACCGGAACAGGTTTATTCATGCTTTCCGAGATGGACCGGAACATGGGATAACACCAGAAATCAGTGCTATATAAGCCCTCAATAGCGTTGCTAACCTGTCCGGGAGAAGCCAGCAGAAGAACTGAGCCTCCCTCTTCCAACCTCTGCAGCGCTGCATCTGTCAGTTCCTTGTACACAGGCGCGTCAGCAAACTGACGATCCTCTTGCTCAGGGTAGACCCAAATGTTATAGGATTTATAAATGTCCGTATTCGATATGGACAACTTTAACGTTACCTGAGTCATATTCTCTACACTCGGCAGAGTTACAAGGATGTTCCCAAGCTTCTGGTAGGGCTTCATGTGATCCTCTGTAATGAGCTGTTCTCCTTCGGATATAACGTTGGTTCCTTGAGTACATTCCCATCGCAACGTCTCACCATTCAGAGGGACCGGACGATAGTAACTCAATTCTACCGAAGCGTTAAATGTCTCACGAGCAGCATAGTTATACTTCTCAAAGCGAGCCAAAAGGACAGCATCCGAGCAGAAGGTTCGCCATTCTTCCGCACTAATTAAACCTTTGGAGTCCATAAATGCGTCCAATATGCCGACAAGGGCCGTCCCTTGTCCGCTAAAGTCCTGCAAATCAAGCAGTTGAAAGCCTGCAAGTCGCTCGGATCGGAAAGCTGCCTCAAGCTCTTCCTTGTAACAGTCTACGGCCAATTGACCTGAGGCACGGAAGAATGATTCAGCGAGATGCCCCATGCCCTTGGCCTGTAATCGTTCTCGAAAGATTTCAAAGTTATGTGCTTTGATTGAGCCTGTATACTTTTCAATCTCCGCAAAATCCGGATACATGGCATACTGTCCAATCTCGTGAGAGACTACAGGAAGATGAGGAATAAGCTCCTTGTCCGTTGCAGCCGCTTTCACGGTTTTGGAGACTGTCCCGTATTGGATTTGAATCTCCTGTTCCTGCGAATGGGAATCCTCTAGTCCAGAGTGCTGCTGAGGGTAGATGTGCTCATCATAATCCTTCATTGTACCAGGCAGATCGGTTTGAACATGACCCAGCGGAGCGTCACACATGGCATAGGAACCTCTGATCAAGCGGTCGCGGGAGAACCGCACACCACTGAAGAAATCTTCTTCCTCCAGAATAACCGGGGTAAACTGAAAATTGTTGGAGCCTTGCGTGTATAGATGACGCTGATCATATGCCTTATAGTCTCTCAGAATAGCACTTAGCTTTTCCTTGCTCCCCCACAACTCATTCCCCAGTGACATCATGACAAATGAAGGATGATTCCCGAAGCTGCGCAGAATGGCGAAGCCTTCCTCAATCAAATAATCCTGTTCTGCCTGGTTATGGTTCGCATCGCTCTCTTCCGTAATCGTTCCCCAAAATGGCAGCTCGGGTTCCATGTAGATTCCCAGCAGATCGGCTGCAACAAATGCTGCTTCAGGTGGACAGCAGGTATGGAAACGATAATGATTAATACCGTAGGATTTCGATATGCCGAGGATTCTCACCCACTCGTTTACGTCCGTTGGTGCATAGCCCGTTAACGGGAAGATCAACCCATCATGCTTGCCGCGCAGAAAGGTTGGCCGATTATTGATTGTAAACTTGTCTCCACTCGCCTTGAAATCCCGCAGTCCAATTACGATGTCACGATCATCAATGATTCTCCCATTCTCTTCGCGCAACGTGACGGCAATCTTATATAAATGAGGTGCATCGTCACTCCATAAGAGCGCTTTATCCCCGAGCGGATAAGAGATACTCATCTCGTTATGATCAACAGGGTACATCCACTCGGCAACTTCATATGCCGCTTCTTCTGGGCCGGAAGTTCGTTCATCAATGGCGAAACTTTTGGCAGACACTGCAATTTGGGTGTTCTGTAGCACTCCATCCAATTTTACCGAAAGCGTTATCGATTTATGCATCGCATCAGTGTAAATTTGCACATCACTCATACGTGCTTCATTGCTGAATTTCAATTCCAGTTTCCCCGTAATGCCGTTCCAGTTGGTCTGTGTATCCTTGGAGGTCATATGCCCGCCTTTGGTTGGGTAGCTCGTGTTGTCCACCTTGATCCTAACGGTATGTGTACCTGCAGAGAGCCCGTCATTCAGAACATACTCATGGGGCGTATTGAGACTGTTTCGTGTACCTAGTGGAATATCATCTATCCAGACCGTTGTAACCCGTGTACGCTCCAAGTGCAGACAGCAATACTTTCCTTCCAATTCCTCCGGAACCTCGAACTCCCGCTCCAGCCAGAGCCATCCCTCGAAAGCGTATTCGTCCGTGAGCGCCCCAACCTCAGCCAGCTCGTTTCTCTTTCCCTTTCTGGCATGGGACGTTGTATTTGGCATGGTAATCGTGTCGTCATACGGAGAATGAATTCCCAGCTTGTTCTCGTCAAGCTGCATTCTCCAGACTCCTTGCAAGTTAATAATGGGTAACATGATTTCAACTCCTAATTATGGGTTAACCGCACTTGTCTATCATTGTATCAGAGAATGGATTACCTATCTGTGAAATTTAAATAGAAGGATCGTTCTGTTACACAAGAAAACCTGACCCCGGGTAAATAACCGTACAGGGTCAGGCTGACTATCAACGAATATTTAGTTTTCGTCCAGAAGACTCAAGATTAATTTGACCGATTCAGCCCGCGTTGCTGTTTGCAATGGTGCAAATCGATTACCGCCTACACCATCAATCAAACCGGCCTCAACCATCGAAGCCACGTACGGCACTGCCCATGCAGGAATCTGATCCCGGTCTTCAAAAGAAAGCGAAGCCGTGGAGCCTTCCGGTGTGCTGCTTGCACGAGCAATCATGGTTACCATTTCAGCGCGGTTCAGTGGTTTATTCGGCTTAAATGAGCCATCCGTGTACCCACTGATAATGCCTGTTGAAGCTGCTTCCACAATGTATGGAGCAGACCAGACTGGAATTTGTTTTGCATCGGTATACGTAGTTGCCGTGCTGCTTGTATTCATTTTCATGGCTCTGCCCAACATGGTAATGAACTCCGCTCGGGTTACTTTTTGATCCGGACGGAAGGTTCCATCGCCATATCCTTGTACAAATCCTGCAGTCAAAGCTTGATCGATGAGCGACTTCGCCCAGTGTCCTTCCGTATCTTTCAGCTGTGGCGGATTTCCATTGCTGCCGCCAACAGTTCCAGTGCCAGGTTGACTAGGATTACTGGTGTCCGGCTTGCTTCCCTGCTCTGTTCCTGGCTGCGTCGTCTCAGAATCTGTTCCAGGTGTTGGGGGAGTGCTTCCAGACCCGCCACTGTTTCCAGAACTGCCACCTGAGCCAGGATTAGATGTACCCGGTCCTGGATTCGGCGTTTCTGTATTCGACTTCTTGATCATTCCAAATTGATCAATAATAAACGGTTTTGCATCATTTATATTCTGATCAATCTCGTACGTTACCGCTGTAAGCTTGTTCCCATCGATGGTGATGCCCACAAAGTTTTGAACCTGCCCGCGTTTCGGACGACGATCGTCCTTTGGATCTGGTCCATACTTTGCAGCATGATTTTCTTCTGCCAACTCAAACAAGCTGTAATACGCATTCCCAAGAACAGGATCTTGATTTTTGTAGTATACTTTCGGTCCAGCTGTTGCTGGAATCAGATAAATGGTACCATCCGGGTTCACGGCGTATTCAATCTTGTTACCATTCAATGTTTCCTTAATCTTGACAGCATCTTTTGCCTTTCCTGTCTTATCAATCGGTTTGGTGCGGGCGTAAATATGATCATGCCCCTGTAACACAAAGTCGATATCCAGTTCTGCCATCAGCGGAGCAATTTTGTTACGTACTCCGTTTGGTCCGATAATATCCGAATCTGTCGCATGATTGGACGTTGTATAAGGACCCTTATGAATATTGACGATGATCCAATCAGCTCCGTTTTTGCGAGCTTCTTTTACATCGTCCTGCAGCCACTGTACCTGTTCTGCTGAGAAATTGTTATACTCTTCTGAATCCTCATTCGAATTCAGCACCACGAAGTGTGCATTACTATAATCGTACGAATAATAAGCCCCTGTCTCTGTCGCCGAGTTCTCCGGTACATCCAGGTTGAAATGATCGATAAAAGCGAAATTTTCATCTTCATGATTCCCCGCCGATGGAACGATGGTTGTATTCAGAAGACTTGATTGAGAATGTCCGAGAAGCCAGTTCCATTGCTCTTCTTTGACACCTTTATCAACAATATCTCCATTGTGCACCACGAATTGTGCATTCGGAATGGTTGCAAGTGCCTTGTCCAGTGTCTCGGAGGAAAGGATCGCTTCATCCTCTTCCTTCGCCTGCGTATCGGCCAGGTCGATAAATGTAAAGGCCCCTGTCTTCGGCGCTGTACGGAACGTGCCCGTCTTGCTCCACGTATTGCTGGAAGCTTCGCCCACTCTGAAGGAATAAAGCGTATCTGGCTTCAGATTCGTTGCTTCCGCTTTGTGTACAAGTTCAGCAGGCGAATTCACGGAGCGGCCGGAACGTCCTTCATAAGAGATTGCACTGGAGAAGTCAGCGATATTTGCTGTTTTTTCTACGACCTGAAGGTCACTTCCTGTGACTTGTTCGGATGTGTACCAGGCAAATCCTTTGCTAGTGGTTGGATCTCCATTAAACGTAACCGTAACCTTGCTCACTTGCTCATCATTGGATTGTGTGTCCTTGGTAATTCCAAATGTATCTACGACAAAAGGTTCAGCATTAAATCGATTCTGATCGATTTCATAAACGATCGCTGTAAGCTTGCCGCCATCAACTGTCAATGAGGTAAAATTCTGCACCTGACCTCTTGCTGCACTCGTTGTATCTCCGTACACACGGGCATGATTCTCTTCTGCTCGTTCAAACAGGCTAAAGTATGCATCGCCCAGTTGAGGTTTCGTATTTTTGAAGTATACTTTGGCCCCTGCCGTACCTGGAATCATGTAAATAGTTCCATCCGGGTTAACGGTGTATTTAATGCTTTGTCCTTGAAATGTTTCTTCTATAGTGGAAACTTCTTCAGCTGTTCCATCCTGCTTGATTGGTTTGGTCCGAGCATAGATGTGATCATGTCCTTGAAGAACAAGATCGATGCCAAGCTCATTCATGAGCGGGGCAATTTTATTTCTAACCCCGTTATCACCAATAATATCACTGTCGGTCGCATGATTGGATGTGGTATACGGTCCTTTGTGGATATTGACGATGATCCACTCAGCTCCAGCAGATTTGGCCTGCTCCACATCCTGCTTCATCCACTCCACTTGTTCGTTTGAGAAGTTCGCATAATCCGTCGAATTTTCATTAGAGTTCAGAACGATAAAATGTGCATTACTATAATCATAGGAATAATAAGCACCTGTGACCGTCGCCGCATTCTCCGGCTGTTTTACATTAAAATGATCGTAGAATGCATAGTTTTTGTTCTCATGATTGCCTGCAGAAGGTACAATTGTCGTTCTCATCAAATCCTCTTGAGAATACCCAAGCAGCCAGTTCCATTCTTGTTCCGAGGTCCCATTCTCAACAACATCACCGTTGTGAACGACAAACTCTGCATTCGGAACGGTTGCTAGTGCCTTCGACAGCGTTTCCGCGGATAAACGGGCCTCTTCCTCATCCTTCGCTTGTGTATCCGTTAAGTCAACAAAGGTAAATGCTCCGTCAATCGGAGCTGTTTTGAACTCCCCAGTTTCACTCCAGAGGCCAAGCCTCTCGTCACCTACGCGATAATAGTATGAAGTGTTCGCATCAAGTCCTGTAGCTATTGCTTTATGAACCCTTTCTCCCGGAGAATTTCTGGAGATGATTGCTTCACCACTGAAGGATTGTGCTGCGTTGAAATCAGGAGCTCTGTCCTGTTTCCGCACCACTTGTACATGGCTTTCTTCTGAACCAAGCGGAGTATACCAAGTAAACCCTTTACTTGATTTGGCGTCACCATGGAACGTCGCTGTGACTTTGCTAATATCGATTGCCGGTGCGTCAGCTAACGCTCTCAGCTCCATATCAAAGTACAGATCCGAGCTTCCATCGCTTTGCTGATGTACCTCCACAGCAATGATATTCTCCCCGTCATGCAGGAGCGTTTGAAGCGGTTCGGTCAGATCCACATCGGTATACATAACCGGCAGATCCTTCGAAGATGTTGCTTTGGTAGAATAGTTAATCTCACCATCAGGCATGCCGAATCTGCGAACTTCCGTGCCATTAACATACAGAACAGCACCGTCGTCAATGCCGAAAGTACCCAGAATTTGACCATAGTTTTGGATTTGTTCCTGGTTAACTGTCAGCGTTGTCCGAAAATATGTAGTCCGGTGTTTCAGATCTTCGTTTCCACCATAGTCCACTTCTGTCTGAAGCGGTCCGAAATATGTCGTTGTTATACCGCTACCATTGTCTTTGTAACCAAAAGGAGCATTGTCTACTGCCCATGTATTGTCTTCATAGACAGCCTGCCATACCGATTTTAAATCCTGACCTTGATCAAAATACTTCCACGTTGAATTTTTGCTAAGCAAGATGTCTGCTTGAGGTTCAACCGTCTCTGCTGCTTTAACTACTGGTGCTGAGCCCAGTCCCCCAAACCATCCTATAACCAGTGCGGTTGATAGCAGGATGGCCAGAACCTTTTTGTACAATGGGTTAATCATCATGTTCTCCTCTCATTTGGCATTAATGTGCATCTAGCACTATTTCATTAAAAATTACTAGATTAGCCAGCTATAGCATACGAGAGGAATATGTTGATTTTTGCATGTTTATGTAAAATAAATGTAAATATATTCATATTTCATGAAACTTCGATCACCAATTTTGCCGGAGATCGTCTGGGATATGCTGCAGGATTAATAGAGGCTATTCTAGCGAAGGGAACATTAATGGACCCATGTTTACTGGATTGCTGTTTGACAAACACATTCATATTCCTTATAGTGTTGGTGCACTTATCCTTGGGCTCGCCCTTGTCCGGACGATGCAAAAAAACCATGTGAAGGAACAGGTTATCTCCTATGACTGAGAACTGGCACCAAAATTTTAAAAACAAAAACCGGGAAGCTCTGATTGCAGCAGCCAAAGAATTATGCATGAAGCAAAGCTTCCTTAATGTGAATATCAAAGATATATGCAGCGAAGCCGGAATAAGCCGGGTTACCTTTTACAAGCACTTTCAATCCATGAACGAACTGATTCTAGCGGTCCAAGTGGAGATTCTGGAGAGTATGACCGGATACGTGAGCAATGCTGCTACACCTGGAATGAGCGGCCAAGAGATGCTTGCTTCCATGCTTGAAGCTTGGGTGAATTTCGCCTCCACTCATCTTGGTTATATCAAATTCGTATTATTATTCGACCTGCATTATGAAGCCTATGATTCAGTCCAAGAATTGAAGGAACAATACACTTTGTTTATCAAACGTAAAAAGGAACAACATTTCCTGTTGGATGCTCTGGAGACCGGATATAATGATGGTACGTTGAAGCCTGATCCAGATCCCCTTAACACAGCCCATTTTATCTTTGTATCCATGATGAGTATGCTGCAGAAAATGAGTCTGGCTTCAGAAGTGGATCACGTTACCATTCAAAGCGATCTGAAATTCGCCAAACGATTCGTTGATATGCTGGTACAGCATTTGAGTAATTGAAAAATGCCATGAACACGGCTATGACCTATCCAACCGGATTAGGTCTTTTTTGTTGTGTCCAGCATCCATTCTCCGTTTTACCTCAGAGGTTCAGATCATTCAGTTTAAACCGGTTGTAGCAGGGTCTTCGCTGTTTTCGAAGCAACTCATCTTCACATATGTAAATATAAATCTAGGACTAATCTTCATTTCTTCCTTTCAATTTACGATAAATAGTATGGGGTTATACGAGTAACCATGTTGTTTTAACTACTTCCAAGGGGGAACAGAACGTGAGACAGACTCGCAAGATCAAGATGGATTTAAGACTCAAACTGTATTTAATCATTCTGGTGCCTTTGCTGGCCATGGGCGGTCTCATCATGTGGACAACCATCGAATCCAGTGAAAATGCATCTGTAATGACCATACAGCATAAGAACCAGCAGCTAGCAGTAAACACCGCCTCCCTGCTGGGCCAGGAATCGGAATTGATCAAGACATTATCCTCTACGGCTTCCGAGGAAAGCGAGGAATACAAAAGTCTTAGAGACGAACTCGTTAAAGTTCGGCTTCAATCGGGAGCCCTCTATGTATATATGTATAACAAAACGCCAGACGGGTGGATTTACACGGTAGATGGAGCTGATTGGGACGATACGGAATACAGCCCTTACGGAACGGCAATGGAATTCAATCCCCAGATTCAGGAACGCTTGCTAAGCGGTGAAGTCGTTACTACAGGCATTGTGGACGATCCAACCTGGGGACAGCTTCTCTCCTCCTTTACTCCAATCAAGGATTCACAAGGTGAAGTAATTAGCTATCTGGGCATTGATATTTCTGCTGCAGCAGTGAATCAAGTATCCGCTGAATCGGTGAATAATGCGTATCGGATCATTATTCCGATTTTTGTGGTTGTATTGATTCTATCGCTTGTCATGATGCTATTGGTGGTAAGAGGCATTCTCAGACAAGTGCGCGATATCAAATCAAGCCTTGAACAGGTCGCGGATGGGAATCTCACAGTGGTATCCAAACATCTGACCAACGATCAGCTCGGTGACATCAGTGATCTGATTAACGTCATGGCTTCGCAACTAACGAACATACTGATGGGAATACAGCAAGGGTCGAATACACTGCAGCAGTCCTCGGCAAATATTGCAGAAACCGCTCAGACAAACCAGCGCCAGACCAAAGAACTCTCCAGAGCAATTGAGGAAATCGCCATAGGCTCCATGAAACAGGCGGAAGAGACAGAACACTCCGTCCAGCATTCGGAGAACCTCGGCAAGATTATGGATGAAGTAGGTTCATACGTGCAGCAGTTCACCCATACTTCTGAGCAGCTATCTGCCGTACAAGTGCAAGTTACACGCGAACATGAAGTTCTGCTTGAAAAGGGGCGGGAGAATGCCAAGCGGGTTGAGCATCAGCAGGAAATTTCCAAGTCTTTAACCACTCAATCAGAGCTCGCTGCTTCCATTAGTGGACAAATTCATAATATCCTGAAACAAACCCAGATTTTATCGCTAAATGCTTCCATCGAGGCTGCCCGCGCTGGTGAGGCAGGTAAAGGTTTTGCCGTCGTTGCTGGTGAAATGGGACAGCTCGCTCAGCAATCTGAACGTTCCATCCAGGAGATTGATGGGATTCTGAGTTCATTTGTTCAAGAAATCCACCGGATGGGCAGTCATTTTGAAGCGAATATGGTAGCAGTCAAAGAGCAGGAAAAACAGATTGCTGATTGCCTTCAGGCGTTCAGACAGGTTAGCCAATTATCGACTGAAGTGCACGAGCTTGCTCAGCGTTTGGAGAACCGCACAATGAATATGCATTCCATTCGTCAGGAAGTGGAACAGCACCTAAGCTATATCGCTTCTGCAACAGAGGAAACTTCGGCCATGGCGGAAGAAGTCACAGCCAGTGCCGAGGAGCAGCAGCGATCCGCGAGCGAACTGTCGGATATCTCTGGTCAGCTTGCCAGCCTAGCAGGCAACCTCAAATCATATTCCGATCAATTTCAGATTGAAGTCACGAAATCCGATCCAAAATAATAAAGAACCCCGTTACCTGATGAATCAGGCGACGGGGTTTTCTTCATATCATTTGATCAAATTCTTATAAATCCTTTCTCGCAAACAAACGAGTGGTTAAAACATAGGATGCACCGAAGATGAGTATTATCCCAATCGATATCATGGCTATTACTTGGCCATCTACGCCCTTCTCACTGACCATATTCATAAGCACAGCAAAAGGCTGCGCCAGAAGAATGAGTGTAACCATGAAAATGGCGTTGATTATTCCGGCTCCTTTTTTACTAAGTGCGTAAAAGAGCGGCATATAGATAGATACCAGCACCATTACCATGCCTATGGAAACCATAATGTCCATGAAGGTATAGCTTGGCTTGTTCAGTTCTGGGAAATTCAAGTTAACCAGCCAGTGAATTCCGAACGAGGCCAGCACGCCAAATAAGGTATATAGGATGGCCGATACATACTTGGCTTGCACGATATTTTTGCGGCTGACTGGCAGGGTAACCAGGAAATTATGATTATGGTTTTTGATATCGATCATGGTTGCCAAGATTACCGAACCAAATGCGGTGTAGATCCCCACAAAATACATCGACATTTCAATATTGGGTATAAAGGCCAAGCTAAACACAACAAGATATAATCCTATAGTCCATAATGAACTTCTTAATGCTATGAAGTCTTTGCGAAGCAGGTTAAGCATGTTTGCGTCCCCCTTTTGCCGTAAAGTAGATCAGATCCTCCAAAGTTGGTCTTTGCAAAAGGGCAAAACTTCCAAATAACCGTGCAGCCTCTTCCCTGTTGTCTGCCAGTGCCTCAAAACCAACAGCTGTCTCGCGAAGTCCGATAAATTGATTCCGGATATCCCCATCTAGCAGCTCCATATCTCCTTTAACGATCGTATACCTCTCAAGCACATCATCTTTTGTTTCGTTAAAAACAAGTTTTCCCTGATTGACGAATGCAATATAGTCCGCTATACGCTCCAGATCCGTCGTGATATGCGTTGAGAAAATAATGGATCTTGTCTCATCCTGTATCAGATCCGAGAGCAGATCCAGAAGTTCTCTTCTGAATACAGGGTCAAGACCGGATGTCGGCTCATCCATAATGAGAAGATCAGCATCGTGTGATAGAGCGATGGCCAGAGAGAACTTGATTTTCATCCCTTTGGACAAATCAGCGATTTTCTTTTTCGGAGACAATTCAAATTGCTCTAGGTAGCCATTGAATTTTTGCTCATTCCACTTCTTATAGAAGGGTGCAATCATTTTTTTCATTTCACGGATCGTCAGATGTTCATAATAAAAGCATTCATCAGATACGACACCAATACGCTGCTTGATGTTTACCTCCTGAGCGGGCATCCGCTGTCCCAGTGTCCTGATCGTACCCGAGTCTGGGTGGATCAAGCCGATGATCATTTTGATCAGGGTGCTTTTCCCCGCCCCATTCGGTCCAATGAGGCCAGTAATATACCCCTGTTTTACATCCAGAGATACATTGTCCACCTTAAATAAGGGATACACCTTGGTTAAATTACGCAGTTCAATTGCATTCATGATGAAGTTTCCTCCTCAGACAACATAGTAAAAAGATGAATCACATCTTGCTCCGTCATACTTAATTCCTTACTTTCCCGAATAATCTCCAGCATTTTCTCTTCCAGCCGTTTCATCCGCTGCTCCCGAATAAAATCCTGATTGGCTCCTGAGACGAAACTGCCCTTGCCTACAACGGAATCAATTAATTTCTCTTTTTCCAGCTCTTCATAGACACGTTTGGTGGTAATCACGCTGACTTGCAGATCCTTGGCGAGCTGCCTGATGGAGGGAAGACTATCCCCGGCAACCAACTCCCCGCTTAAAATACTTTGCCTGATCTGGGTTAATATCTGCATATAGATAGGATCGCTCGAAGCGTTGGATATCAGAATTTTAATGGTCATTCACCTCATTGGTGTTTATTAAGCGCATAGTGTGTATATATAATATATACACTATGCACTCATTCGTCAATCCATATTTGCCTATCTTATAAGACACTTATGCACAGCAAAGAAGGACGAAAAATATCCGTCCCTCTAAGCTCTATTTATTTTCCCTCATAGCACCACTCTTCAATCGCCCACTATTTCAGCGATGCTGGTAGCTTGACGCCAATCAGTTTGCCTTCGGCCTGTACAATAATCATGCTGCCGGTCTTCAGCGTTGCCTCGTGCAAGTCAGCCCCGGTTTTCACACGGAATACAGGCTGGCTTGTCAGCATATTGATTCCAAGCAGTGTTCCGTTACGCTGCGCACGATAGATTCCTTTGCCATATATGCTAACCTGCGACACAGGAGCATCGCCATTCCATTGAACCGCACTGCCGTTTACCAGCTTGACACCCTTTAATTCACTATCTGTAACAGAGTCCCTGTAGATCAGACGTTCCTGAACAACCCCTACCAGCTCGCCACTCACCCCACCAGGAGGCTGAAATGTCCTCGTCGGAGCATCACCATTCTTGTACGTATTCAGATCATATTCAGCAATCTTGCCTGCCTGTTCAATATAGATCTTCCCATCATTAGCCAATATACTCCCTTGGCCGCGCTCATACGGCGGGTCGCCGGACATTTTCCAAGTGAAGTCCATGCTTCCTTTACGTGTCCCTGTCTTGAGATTGAAGGCATTCACCTGTACTTTCCGGTCCGGAACAGATTCATAATCTTGAAGCAGCGGAGTGTAGTAATCGACGGAATACACCAATCCGTTTTTAATTTGAAATGCCTCTCCCTGTCCGAACTCACTCCATAGCTTTTTCCCGGTTTTCTTGTCATAAGCATTCAATTGCACAGAAGTCAGTGCCCCCTGCACGAAGAAGGTTCGCAGCACCACTCCATCCGCTTCCTGCAGATACGATGTACCATTGCCTTCGGCTAATGCTTCATCCACCTTCCACCGCAGCTTGCCTGTCTTCCGATCAAAAGCATACGTGGTGCTTCCTTTGATGACATATAGTGTATCTGCAGTAGGAATTAATGCTTCGGTCCGCTCGCGCGTATCCATCCATGTGGAAGTGCCCGATTGCCATACAGCCTTTCCTGTCTTGGCATTTACCGCATATGGCTTATGGCTGGAGGTTAGACCATACAGAACGCCATTGTCATAAACCATGCTCGGGGTCAGATCTTTACCAAATGTCCAGAGCTGTTTGCCCGTTGCTGCATCCAAGGCGATCAGCTTGCGATTAGAAAAGGCAAATACTTTACCGTCTTCTGCAACAGCCTGTTGTCCTTGAAAGCTTTCATTCTGATTCGTATAAGAGTCTACCTTCACTGTCCAGGAAGGTTTAAGTTCAGGTACCGTTAATTTGGAATATGAATTCCAATCGTAGATGGAGATATCCGCTTTCTCCGCCAGTGCCTGAGAAGGCATCGCGGCGTACCCTCCGCTAACAGCGATCATAGCAGCAGTCAGCCCTGTAAGGGTGCGAACGTAGGGGTGATATTTACGTTTCTCCGTTTGTGGTTTAGTCTGCTTGTTCGGCATGGAAATCCTCCTTCATGTTCATGTAAGCTCTTAAATCTACTAAATCTTGATTGCGTAAAAAGTAAACATTTGGAACGAATCTAGTATACAAGAGGATTAATCTGGGAGCAATTAACAAATTATATCTAGTCTGTATTTTGTTCAACTTGGATCATCCTCAAGTAACGTTTAGCTCCCTTTTTCTTAGTAAATCATGAATATTTCACCAAACTGATTTGCATACTACTTCAAGTAATCCAAATGACATTTAGGAGGCTACTCACTTGAATCAATTTTCACAGTCCCAACAAATTAGCCAACTGGCTCAGCAGCTCACGCAGCAAACACAGCAAGCTTCCATGCAGTATCAACAACTGCTGAGACAGGAGCAGAGCAATGCTCAGCAGCTCGAACAACTGGCTCAACGCGAGCAGCAAGCGGCTCATATGATTCAAACAGCACTTCAAGGACACCAAACAGCTATCCAGCAATTGCAGCAAATCGCCAATCTCGCTCAACAGCTCGTGAGCACGACTTCTCAACATGTTTCATACTTAGAACAACCTTATAACAACCCGAATGTCGGTATTACTGGGCAAACGTTCGGACAGTTTCCAAACCAGCATCGTCAATAACATATGTATAAAAAAAAGGAACCCATGGATATGGGCTCTTTTTTTTGGAGCTATTATTTCATGTAAGGAAGTGCTCAGGCATTCAAGTCATGCAGGCCCGGACTATGCTCATTAGGAAGTTCCGGCATATATGGGAGCGGGAATCCCTGCGGAGGGTCAGTAACTTTCAGTTCGCCGCCATTACGACTAGGTGATTGGCCGCTATATATTTCAGCAATCCGGGTATTGTCCAACCGGAAGTTAAACTGGGCATTATGGAAGCCGAGGTCAACGTATTTCTGGCATTCCGGGTATTTGTTGATATCGTAGTTCGGCACTGGAAACACTTTTCCCCAATTCACACCCAACGTTTCGAGGGCCTTCGCGAATGCATTTTGATGTGCATTATCACGAACGATCAGGAAACCCAACGTTTCACGAAACGCTTTGTTTGTACTCATTTCATAGATTCTTGTTTTTTGTAATACTCCCGTCGATTCCAATACAACGTTGTCAAGCAAATTGCTGACCAGATTGCCATGATCGTAGACGTAATTCCCAAGCCATGGGTTACCAGCTGCATCTACAGGCAGAGAACTCTGAGCCCCCATAATATAATGATGCGGATTCGCATGCTTGATGGCTTCGTCGAGTGGAGCTCCGTCCAGGCCGGCATCGCCTGCCCCCTCCGCTCCTGCTCCGGTCAATAATTGATTTATCGTTTGTTGTACCAATTCGATGTGGCTTAATTCCTCCAGAAACACACCACGAAGCAGGTCTCTGTATTGTGTTGCTTTTCCGCGGAAGTTGCTGCTCTGGAAGAAAAACTGCATCATCGTACGCATTTCTCCAAATTGCCCGCCCAATGTTTCCTGTAACACTTTAGCTGCGGCCGGATCCGGCTTATCCGGAACAATCATATTAATCAGATCTTCTCTATAAAAAAACATGCTCGTCCTCCATTCAAGTAAATTACGGCCTTAGTTTCTGCCTTCTTCCTGGATTTATGTGAAAGCAAGCTCAACCAATGATTGGATTCGAAGCAAGAATATAATTCTTTTATTAAGGAGAACCTAACCTGGTAAAACGACTGAATATTTGGAGGGATACGATAATGGGTATTTTAAGTGGCAATCCCAAAGATGAACCTATGCACTACGGAGAAATCTTTAGCGTGTGGCAATGCTCCATGATGGCAAAAGGCTCCATTTCCTGTTACCAGGCGTACATGAACCATGCCGGAGATAAGGATCTGAAAAAAATCCTAGATGACCTGCTGGATCAGGCCAAACTGGAAATCAAAGAGTGCGATGCTTTGTTAACCGAGAATGGCATTGCTCCAGCTCCAATGCTGCCCGAAAGACCTCCTGTCAAATTGGAAGATATCCCCGCAGGCGCAAGGTTCACTGATCCTGAAATCGCAGCCAAAATCGCAGCAGACACCTCGTTGGGTCTGGTTGCAGCAAGCCAGGTTATGGGACAATCCATCCGAGAAGATATCGGTGCATTATTCGCCAAATATCACGTAACCAAGACGGCACTAGGTGTGCGCATTTTGCAATTGGTCAAAGAAAAAGGCTGGCTTGTTCCTCCTCCTCTGCAAATCAAAAGACCAGATTCGGACAAAGCCTAAGCAGAGGCTAATTTTAGGAACATTTAATGCCCATTCAAGACAAAGAAGGAGCAGCGTGCTGCTCCTTCTTTGTCTTTTTTTGTGTTTCCTTTTGTTTAAATTTAATTGGACAGGTTATATAGATTTAGAATTAATCAACCATACCAATGGAGGGATTCACATGTTCAGACACCAGAAGGAATTACAATTTGAAGTAAAAGTAGATCGCCCGGATCCCGTATTCGCCCGTCAGGTCCAGGAAGTATTGGGAGGACAATTCGGGGAAATGACCGTAATGATGCAGTACCTCTTTCAAGGATTTAATTGTCGTGGCGAAGAAAAATATAAAGATATGCTGATGGATATCGGCACAGAGGAAATCGGCCACGTTGAAATGCTCTGTGCTTTGATTAGCCAGCTGCTGGATGGCGCCACACCTGCTGAACAGCAAAAAGCAGCTGAGGACCCTGTTACGGCTGCCATTATGGGAGGCATCAATCCTCAACATCTGCTGGTGAGTGGACTGGGCGGCTTACCTACGAACTCTACCGGCGTCCCTTGGAACGGTTCGTATATTGTGGCAAGCGGCAACCTTCTTGCAGACATGAGATCCAACCTTCACGCCGAAAGTCAGGGCCGTCTCCAGGTTGCAAGACTCTATCACATGACTACCGATGAAGGCGTTCGGGCTACATTCCGCAAAATGTTGGCACGTGACCGTTACCACCAGTATCAGTGGATGGCTGCCATTCAGGAATTGGAGGAAAAGAACGGCGTCGTTGTTCCTGCTTCCTTCCCACCCGAGGCCGAGCAGGAATCTCAACCTGAAGCCTATGAGTTCTGGAATCTTTCCGAAGGTACAGAATCCAGTGAAGGTTTGTGGGCGAAAGGAAGTGCTCCAGATGGTACTGGGGATTTTGTGTACGTATCCAACCCGGTTCCAAAAGGACAAGTCTACGAGCCTGTCATTCCTGCCACAGAACTTCATCACGACCTCGATGGGAAAGCGAGCGATAAGTAATCGTTAACCCATTGAAATATTCATTATATTTATCATTTCATTTACGTTTCTGCTCTATTATTTTGGGTACTAATCAATAGACAACGATATCTGGAGGTGTTTCACGATGGCGACGAAGGAACTTGCTGTCCACGAGAAACTTGAAATTCATGAACTGCTAACGCTCAAAACATCATGTGCTACCAAAGCGGTTACCATGCTGGAGCTGGTCCAAGACGAGAAACTAAAATCCTTGATTGAAGACGATCTGAACAATTCTTCCCAAGCGATTGAAGAGTTGAAATCCCTATTGAAATAAGGAGGATCTTATTATGTCTACAACGATGACCAAAGAAATGCTGGTAAAGGCCATCAAGCCAATGGATGATCTTGCGATTGCTACCGATATGCTTCTGTCCGCCAAGTCAGCCGTACGCACTTACGCGATTGCTCTTACCGAAACGGCAACACCTCGAGTTCGAAAAGTGCTGAAGGCCCAACTGGACACTGCAATTGATACGCATCAAAAAATCGCCGATTATATGATCAAAAACGAAATGTATCATCCTTACAACATCGAAGAACAAGTCGAGCATGATTTGGAAAAGTCGGATAATGCTTTAAAATTGGTGAATTCTAACTAAATGTTACTTTTCCCATCAAAAAAACGACTCTGTTTTTCACGGAGTCGTTTTTTTGTTCGTTCTTTTTTTTAGTAAGATAACTACAAATAACAATATCGGAAGGAAAATTTGGAATACAGGAGAAGAATAATTCAATGTAACCCCCCGACCGACTTCTATATGTTCAGTATAAGTCGGTGACAAGAATGACAAACCACATAGAAGGATCCCTACCGCAAATACCCACTTCTTGTAATTGACTCCTGTTACTCTTTCAAGACCTATAACAGCACCATGAAAGAAGGCGGCAATTTTAATGCCTAACCCTAAAAATAGAAGCAAAGTAAACAGAGCATCCATCCGCTCGAACACCTCAGTCAATTCAATCATTTGAACCGTTTCGAGGAGTGGCAGAGTACTATACGCAGCAATCTTAGTGCCTAGCACAAAAATAATAAGTTGATTAATAAAAGTTAGAGCAAGTGCAGTTACGATATAAGCAGTGATCACGACTTTATTAAAATTTCTTCCTTTACGAGCATATGGATAAAAAACCAGAAATAAAACAACCTGTCCGAATGGAAAGGAAATGATTTCAGGAAATGCAGCTTTGAAAATGGGATTCCATCCATTCTCCAAAACAGGTAATATCAGTTCCGCGTGAAAAATGCCTGTTGAAGGAATCAAAATGCTGATCAAGGTATATCCCAACAGCATCATAGGAAACAAAATCATACACATTAAAAACAGGACACGGTATCCGTATCGTACAGTATTGGAGACCACCAGGATGGTGATCACGGTGATAAGCCACATTGGTGTTCTGTTTAGCAGCGTCAATACGGTGACTTCACTTAAGTCACGTAAGTTTCGGGAAGCCTCATAAGCAAAATAACCCACAAACATCAAGTTAAGTATGGTTCCCATGATTTTACCCATATAACGACGAAACAACAGAAACAAATCCAATTCAGGTTCCTGATGATGAATTCCCAAATGAATAAGTAACAGTAACAACCCGGCTAGAGCCCCTGCAAGCATGGCTAACCACGCATCCTGTTTGGCTTCCCCACCCATTAAAAATAAAGTTGTACTTCCAACTTCAAATAGGGAAAGACAAACAGCCAGTTCCGATATGCGAAGAGAATTAGCTGTGGTCATTATTCTTCATCTCCTTGAGTGAGTTTACACCTTTTCCTTATTCGGATCCAAGCAATTTGCTAAAAGAGTCCTGAAGTAATCCTGTTCTTCTCACGCTAACATCCACATTGATATTAATGTCCATGTTTCTAATTTCTTCTGGCCAGGATTCTTTTAGGGACTTCCACTCTTTGGGTTGATGCTGATGAATTTTGTTCCCAATCCCCAAGAGGTCCACTTTTAGTTGCTGAGTTGCCTTCCACCCTTCCATCATCTGTGCTTCGATCAACTGTTCAGCCTGATGCTGTAACTCATTGATACTTTCTGTAGATGAGATTTTTTTCGGGGAAGTGCTCTCTTCCAGCTCTCCGCTCACTTTCGCATCTACACGAATGGTATAATGGAAGCCCGTCTTGATCGGCTTTGTCTTTACAGTTGCTTTTCGAACAAGAAATGAGTTGATTTCCCCATTTTCACCTACATATCTAAGATTCGTCCTTTTGACCTGATCCGTTAGCCAAGCTACCCCCAAGCTTTCACTTTGGCTTAGCTTTCCAATTTTCTTGTCCTTAGAGAAAACGCTCAACCCCTCCAGTCTTAGTTTGGCTGGTGATGAAGTCTCTTTAAAAACATCTATATTTTCAATTTTTTTATGATCTTGACCTTTGACGGTAACGATGGGTATCCCTGCCGCTCCGCTGTCAGAAGAGATTTTCATAGCAAATTCGTGTAAGTTAACTAGAGGATAGTACGATCCCCGCTCATGATTTCGTTGTAAGATATCGGAAAGGGCACGACCTGGGTTCTTTTCCGGTGGAACCATTTTATTCAGATAATCCCTTGCTTCCCCATCTGCGACTAGCATCTTTACGGTTTCGCGGGGTTCGATATTACGATAGTAATTATCAAGAATTTCCGCAATTCCCTGTTCTGCTGCTTCTTCCCCAATTACTAACACGTTGGTATGTGCAAAATACAACTTTTTAGGATTTTCTACACTGCTTTTTGCAACAGCTTCTCTGATCGTTTTTCCTTGAGAAGTAAAGGTGGTCACGGTAGACTGAGAGCCTCCCCCTGAGGATCCGCTTGTACTGCTCGCTGGTGGTACAATAACCTGATAAGTGATGTTCCATTTTCCGTTTTGTTTGTCAAAACCCGTTGCTGATGTAATGCCTAGATCGTTCATTTCAGTCCGATTACCACAACCTCCAAGTAAAGTTACCCACATAAGCGCTAAAAACATGTGTCGTCTATTCATAGGAATCACATAAACTGCTCCTTTACTCGCTATCATCAGATTGGTTTATACTGCTTATGGCATTGTCTGAACCTGCCGGATATTGATGCGGAGCTTGCCTTGTTTTATTTGAATCCGCTTTTTCAGCCGGTCTTGTCTTCATCGCCCACCAAGGTACCCGCAAGATCAGATCCTTCATGTTTGACTTGTAAAATGGACCGAATGGCATTAAGTAATCCACGCCGAATGACTTTAGTGACACCAAATGAGCCAACAGAGGCACTGCACCTGCCAATATGCCGAACAAACCAAGGGTACCTGCCAGCACCATAAATGGAAAACGCATTAACCTGACTGCTGTTGCCATGCTGAAATATGGAATAACAAAGTTCGATATGGCCGTGAAGGATACCACAATAACCATCGCTCCCGAAACCAGCCCAGCTTCTACTGCAGCTTGACCTATAACCAATGCACCGACAATGGAGATCGCCGGTCCTATTGCTCGCGGCATCCGAACTCCAGCCTCACGAATAACCTCAAATGTAATTTCCATAAGCAAGGCTTCAAGTAACGCAGGAAAAGGGACACCTTCCCGCTGAGCTGCCAGAGTGATTAATAATGTGGTGGGTATCATTTCTTGCTGGAACGTAGTTAAAGCAATGAAAGTAGATGGCAGCAATAAAGAGACTAGAAAAGACAAGAAACGAATGGTTCTCAAAAAAGTGGAGATATCATAACGCTGGTAGTAATCTTCTGTGGTCTGAAAAAAGTTGAAAAAGGTGACTGGAGCAACCAGGGCAAAGGGGGTTCCATCAATTAGAATGGCAACTTGTCCGTCCAGCAAACTACCAGCAACGGTATCTGGTCGTTCCGTGTTAAGCATGGTTGGGAAAGGTGTTAGAGGCGCATCCTGAATGAATTCTTCGATGTATCCACTCTCCAATATGCTGTCTGTATGAATTGAACGGAGTCTTTTATTGACTTCATCTACCACTTCCGGTTTGGCAATCCCCTGGATATAGGCCACAGCTACCGAGGTTTGGGTATATTCACCAATATTGTGTTTAAAAAACTTCAGATCCGGTGACCGTATCTTTCGTCGAATCAAAGTAATATTCGTAGCAAGCTCTTCTGTAAAGCCCTCTTTTGGTCCCCTAACGACCGTCTGGGAAGTAGGCTCCTCTACTGATCTTCGTTCCCCTCCGGAAACAGATACAGCTATGACATGTTCAATCCCTTCAACAAGAATGATCAGATGTCCGGTTAATACCGCTTGATACACTTCCTCGAGGGATTCTATTCTTTCGATATTTCCTGAAGGCAGGCTTAATTCGAGGGACAGATCGGGAACTTCTTCTTCACATTGTGGAGAAGTGTTGACTATTTGAATGACTTTCTCCATGAGTTCTCCTACAAGCGATGGGTCTGTCAATCCTTCAAGATAACAGACAGCCAGCGAAGTATGACTTGGCACAGGATTAGGAAAATCACGAGCGACAAAATCGGGACTACTCTCAAACGCCTTTTTAATCAATTCAAATTTACTTTGAAGAGATGGGCCCAATTTTACTGGTTGTTTTGTTTGTCTCTGTTGTTCTTCCCCTTTGTTCTGCGGTTGTGATTGAAATACTCTTTTCATCCAGCGGAACAGCATCATCTCACCTCCTTTATTTTCCGTTTAATATGGATCATTTCCTTAAAGATTATGCCAAAATCTAGACGTTGTCCTATTTAAGTAATCCCTGGAATAAGCTGATAAAGTACATGAAAGGAGAGGACAACGTTCCATGATACTAGGTTATATCTTATTGGGGATTTCATTATCAGCCCCAATCGGTCCCATCAATGCTGCTCAGTTGGACAAGGGTGTTCGGGGTGGATTCATGCCTTCCTGGTTTGTTGGACTCGGCGCGATCACTGCTGATATCATTTACATGCTGCTCGTCTATTTCGGCATCATTCATTTGCTGGATCTGCCCTTTGTAAAGGCTTTCTTATGGCTATTTGGTTTTTTTGTGCTTGTGTATACCGGTGTGGAAAGCATCAAAAATGCTGGAACCCTTACGCAGTCGAATATGAGAGGGGACGAAGCAGCGCTATCCAAATCGTTCATGAATGGATTCCTGATGTCACTGTTCAATCCCCTATCCATTATGTTCTGGCTTGGCATTTACGGATCCATTCTGGCCAAGGCCGTGAATGATTCAACTTTGGAGCAGACGCTAATCAACAGCGTAGCCGTTATTCTGGGTATCCTGATCTGGGATATATTCATGGCCGCCGCTGCGAGTTTATTTCGCAAGTATCTTACTTTAGGCGTCCTTAAGGGCATATCCATCATTTCCGGCCTCTCTCTTGTCGGTTTCGGATGTTATTTTGGAGCGAAAGCTGTTCAGTTTCTGTTTTTCATTTGATCTTGTTCTTTCGAAGTCGAATCCCGGTAATGTGGAAGCTCGGACTTTCCAGGGTGTTATGCGGCTCTTCTTCCTGAGCTGTGCTGGTGGGCTCTTCCTTTTTCTTCTTCTTACGAACTCGTTGCACAATCATATCGCTAATTCCAATAAGTAAGACAAGCAGCAGACTGATAAAGAATCCGGGTCGACTCAGCGGGTGAAAAAGCGTACCTGTTATAGCGAGGCCAATCAGTACAAGCCCAATCCATCGTTTGACAACGCTGAACCTCCCTGCTTTCAGGAGACGGCCAGAAGATAACAAAATAAACAACCAATTGTACATGAGCATCAATCCGGCTGCAGTTGTTACATATTCATACACCTTGCCAGGAAGCAGCAAAGACATGACGATGGTTGCGATAAGCCCGCATCCGATCAGTGAGAGCGCGAATAATGGATATTTCTTTTTCCATTTTCGCGAGAATAACCGCGGAGCATCTCCTTCCTGGGCCAAGGTCAGCATCATGGAGGTCACCGCATAGAGTGACGCCGTCATGGTAGAGAAACCTGCTACAATTAACACTCCATTGAACAAATGCGGAACAAATGCCAAATGATCACTGCTCAGTGCCAGTACAAAAGGACTCTCTTTGGGATTAAAGGCCCCCAGCGGGACCATGGTCAGAGCCAGTCCAATCGACACAACGTATACCGTTGAAAGCGAGATCAGCATCACTTTGCCTGCCTTGGGAGCCTCTTCAGGTTTTTGAAGACGGTAAGACATGATTCCGAGCACCTCAATTCCCCCATAGGCATAAAAGGCAAATAGAAACGCAGACCACAGACCGATCCCGCCTTTCGGGAAAATTTCAGTCATGCTCAGCGGTACGTTATGCTCATATTTTGTTCCCCCAATCCATCCTGCGAGAAGCGCGATGGCAAGTACCAAAAACATAAGAATTGCTGCGATTTTGATTATGGCAAGTACATTTTCAACCCGGTCAAATCCTTTATTCCCGAAGAAAACGATGCAAAGACCGACAATTCCAAATCCGGCAGCAAATATCCAGAGAGGAACATTCGGGAACCAAAAACGCGAAAAAATGGACAAGGCCGTCAACTGACTTCCCATAATAAGCAGCTCCGAAAACCAATACACCCATCCACTGGCAAAGCCTGCCCAGCTTCCGAATGCCTTCTTGGCATAAGAACGAAAAGATCCCTGCTCAGGGTGATCCGATGTCATTCTCGCCAAGGCATCAAAAACTACATATGTACCGAGGGCAGCCAAAATGTAAGCCACTAATACTGCAGGGCCACCGATCGAAATCGCGAGGCTGGAGCCCAGAAAGTATCCTGTACCAATGGTGCCTGCTACACCAAGCAAGCTGAGCTGCCACCACTTTAGTTTCTTTTCCTCCGTTGAGGCCTCTGATGCTTTACTCATTTCTTCATTCCTCTTCTGTAATATTTTGGACCGCTTAAGGTATCCTTTCCCAATCGACCCTTTTTCATGTTGAAGACGGGAAACAAAAAAAAGCGAACGATTAGGGCAAGCCCTTCATCCGCTAATATATTTACACTGATTATTGAATTGGAATTAAACCCACAACCGGATGTGGCACATAAGGTTCTTCCAACCACGCAATTTCCTCTGCTGTCAGCTTCAAATCTATGGCTGCAACGGCATCCTCCAAATGTGATATCTTCGTCGCACCGATAATGGGAGCTGTTACGGGCTGCTTCTGCATCAGCCATGCCAGAGCAATGTGAACCCGCGGAACACCGTGCTTGCTTGCGATCTCTGCAACCCGCTCTACAATGAAGCGATCCGTATCGGCAGTAGAGTCGTATTTGGATTTCTGGACCTGATCCGTCTCCGAGCGATGCGTTGTTTCCGACCAGTCACGCGTCAGTCTTCCTGAAGCAAGCGGACTGTAAGGAATGACTCCGATCCCTTCCTCCTTACATAGGGGAAGCATCTCTCGTTCCTCTTCACGGTACAGCAAGTTCAGATGATTTTGCATGGAAACGAATTTGGTCCAGCCATTACGCTCAGCGACAAATAAGGCCTTTTGGAACTGCCAGGCGTACATTGCAGAAGCACCGAGATATCTTACTTTTCCGGCTTTGACTACATCATGTAATGCCTCCATGGTTTCTTCGATTGGGGTATGGTAGTCCCAGCGATGAATTTGATACAGATCCACATAGTCCGTTCCAAGCCGCATCAGACTCTTATCGATTTCGCTCATGATGGCTTTACGGGACAATCCGGCGCCGTTCGGTCCTTCATGCATTCGTCCATGCACCTTGGTCGCAATAACAACCTCGTCTCGTTTGGCATAGTCCTTCAAGGCCCGCCCAAGGATCTCTTCACTTGCACCCAGCGAATAGACATTCGCTGTATCAAAAAAGTTGATGCCGAGCTCCAGAGCCTTCTTAATGACTGGCCGGCTATTCCCCTCGTCTAGTACCCATTGATGAATCCAGCGGCTGGCATCGCCAAATCCCATGCATCCGAGGCAAATTCTAGACACATCCAACCCTGTCTTCCCCAGCTTCACATATTCCATTTTCTCGTCCTCCTCGTTATTCTTTTCTTAAGTTCCGTCGTCTATATTCAGTTGGCGATAGATCAAAGCGCATTTTAAACACCTTGGAAAAGTGGGTCGTATTTTCGAAGCCGCAGGCGAAACAGATATCCGTTACCGATTGTGTCGACTCGAGCAGGAGCTGACTGGCCAGATCCAATCTGCGATTACGGATCCATTTTAATGGAGAAGAGTTATGCAATGTCCGAAATTCACGCTTGAATGTTGACAGGCTTCTGCCAGACAAATAGGCCAGATCTTCAATGGAAACGGGATTGGTCACATTCTCTTCAACGACCTGTTCAATCTGACTCCGTTCAGTAGGATGAGGATACAGCAGCTGTTGCAGCAAATTTGTGTTTGCTTCAGCAAGATGAAACAGCAGCTCCATGAACTTGACGCCGACCAATCCGTCGCTGATCGAATCAGATTGGTTAAAATATGATTTTAGGGAGTTAATATATGCTCTCATTGGGGCGTTAACTGAAATGACAGATACCGGGGCGACCTCATTGATGGAATGAATGGTCTTCCAATCTGCAAAATCTGCGAACTTCTGAAGTATATCCCCGTTCATATAAAACATCATATAATCCAGTAAATATTCAGTACCGGGCTCACCTGACTTTTCGTAGTCTACCTTGATCGCTTTGTGCAAGAATATCATTTCATTACTCCGCACTGTATACTTTTCATTCCTAAATTTAACCGTGTATACGCCTGATTTAACGAACAGCAGTAGATGGTCTTTCAGAAAAAAGCTTCCTCTGGTTCCCTGCGTATGCAAACAAAATTGGATGACTGTAAGCCCATTCCATTTCAAGCTTCCCTCTTTGTCTGGTGCCTGTTCCATTCCTTTGGGAGCATGAATTAATTTTTCAGTTCGTTGTACATCCATTCTTCTTCCTACCTTCTGTCATCTGCTGCAAACATAACCATAACGCTTTTCTGCAAGATTTACTTTGCTCTGAAGCTCAAGTCATGTGATCATTTCGTTCATTCTTCTGAAGGGAATGCATCCGTCCAACGCCAAATCAATGAAACCAAAAACGGGTTCCAGTAAACTGGCTCCCGTTCTCTCTTCTATTCTCTTGGGCTATGACCCATTTACCGTCTAGGGTATTTATTCTTATCCGCTTCCGTAATCGCTCGAATGACTCTGCATGGGTTGCCTGCAGCAATGACTCCTGCCGGTATATCCTTCGTCACTACGCTTCCCGCGCCGATCACTGTATTATCTCCAATCGTTACACCTGGCAGCACAGATACACCTCCGCCAATCCAGACATTGTCCCCTACTGTAATCGGGAGTGCAATCTCCAACCCTTGATTGCGCTGTTCAGCATCCAGGGGATGACCAGCAGTGTAAAATCCGCAATTTGGTGCAATGAACACATTGCTGCCAAAGGTAATCTTCGCTGCATCCAACATCACCGCATTATGATTACAATAAAAGTTTTCTCCAATCTCAATGTTGTATCCTTGATCACAATAGAAAGGCTGTTCAATCCAAAACTTCTCTCCTGTTTTCGCCAAAAGTTTTTTCATAATGGCTTCTCTTTCGGATATCATGCGCGGACGAAGCTGGTTGTAGTCGTAGCACAGCTCTTTTGCTTCAAGGCGTTCGTTTACCAATTGCGGGTCGTTGTTATTATCATATAAGAGCCCTTGTTGTGCTTTTTCTTTCTCGGTCATCGTCATTCTTGAAATCTCCTTCGTTGTGTCTATTTGGGCAGCCAAAATTCTATGTATGGACCCAGCAATGTACAATACAATCTATTATAAATTCATCTGTTAACAAAATACAAAAAAACACGAGTGACCTATGGGATCACTCATGTTTCATTCAGCTGCCGCTGTCTCTCTATTCATTCAATGCTGTCTTAATCAAGGCATTAACCCGTGAATTGAAGAGCAGACCGATATGGGAAACTAGCGAAACCTGTATGTTATTCGCTCCGCTCAAACGGGAAAGTGCAGGAGATACGATCGTGTCACTGGTAGAGTAGATGGAAGTAACCTCAACTCCCTGTGGGGCTGAAGTTGTAGTCAAACGATTGGCGCCCCCCAAGGTGACCAGCTTGTCCACTTTGGTAGAGCCCCCGCGGTTCAATATGTAATATAAACTATTAGCCCCGCCCATACTATGAGCCACAATGTTGACTTTGCTATGGCCTGTTTCCCGAAGTACATTGTCTACGAATTGACTGATAGCTGCCGAATTCAACAGCTGATTCCCCTGCTTGCTGGGCAGATCAATCGCAAACAGCTCATCTCTGGACCAACCTTGACCACGCAGATAACTTTCAATAAAAGTGAAATTGCTATCAGAACCTGTTAATCCATGAACAAAAACAACAGGTGTCCGTTCTGTCGCAGCGAATGTCTTTGAGCTTTGACCAATACCAGGTATCGAAATGGCTATCAGTATGCTCATGACCATGGCAAAAAACATTTTACTCTTTTTCACATTATTCACTCTCCTATAATATAATTTACACTATATATAAAATAAGTGAATAAATGGTATATAAATGGATCTTTAGTCTCAAATTTAATCGAATCAATCGTTAGCAAAGATTTCCTTTAGCCATCCCTCCCCTTCTCTGTTATGCTGAATGACGGCAAATTTCAATTTACAGGAGGAACTTCCTAGATGAGACAAAAGATTAACCGCTTCACTCTTTTCTTCTTCGCCATGATCCTTGTGGTATTCCCTTTTTCGTGGAGCAAAGCCCATGCTGCCGCTTCGTACAAATCGCTAGATTTGTATTTCCCGACAGATATTGATGGCCACTGGGCGTACGATACGCTTGACAATTTCGTTAACGCTGACCTCCTTAACGGTTACAGCCTAGGCAATGGCGAGGTCGCTCTTAAGCCCAATCATCCCATCACTCGTGCAGAATTCGTAGCTATTCTTGTTCAGGCTACAGGACTACATAGTACAGCTCAAGGAAAATCCTTCAGTGATGTAAAAGCAGGCAAATGGTATGCTGAGTCCATTCGGATTGCCAGTTCACTTGGCGTCGTTGGGGGTGTAAGCAGCACTGAATTCGGACCTGACCTCCCGATCACGCGCGGCGATATCGCGGTAATGGTCGTACGTGCGTTCTCCGATACGGTGGAGTTTAAAGGTGCATCCAAAACCTTCAAGGACGTCCCAAACTACTATGCAGCTTCCGCTATTACCAAAGCGAGCCAGGCTGGTATTGTTTCAGGAATGACAACGACTACGTTTCAACCTTTCGCAAAAGCTACACGCGCTCAAGCTGTAGTCATGCTTGAACGTGCTTTACAATTGGAGCAAACCGAGCTGCCGGATACATCTGAACTGACGGCACTTGCTTCCACTGCTACGAAGTCGGAGATTCAAGCTATGACGGATCATAAATATGATCAGTTGTCTGTAACCTATGCAACCTATTACACAGGGTATCAGCTTTCATCCAATTTTACGTCTCTGGAAGATATCACTTCTGCAGTAGATGAAGAAACCACAATGGATATTGAAATGCTCTCCCAACCGAATTTTACCGTCATCGAAACCTCTAACCGTTTGGCTGTATTAGAAGCAGAAGGCGGCAAGATGAAAGTAACGATCCATTCGGGTAAAGAACAACAGGAAGAAACGGTTTCCATGGACGGATTGTATAAACTCAAGAAAATGAATGATAACAGCTGGAAAATCTATGCCATCCTTCCTTATGAAGAATAGGCACTAATCTATCATTTATTTCATTAACACCAAAAACCACTGAATCCTAATTCAGTGGTTTTTGTATCTAATAGATTATCCATCAATTCGTGACTAGCCTTTCAGGCCAGCTTTCTTGCTTTGAGCGCCAATTCGAAGGCGTCTCCCCTTCCCATAGCCGGAATGCCCGATAAAATGAATTCTGGTCTTCATACCCTACAAGAAAGGCCACTTCTTTGATATCAAGTGACGGATCAGCTAGGTATACTCGAGCCTGCTCATGTCTGGCTTGGGTCAGCAGCTGCTTGAAGCTGGTGTTCTCATCGGTGAGTCTGCGCTGTAGTGTACGATCACTTACGCCTAACTCCTTCGCTACGATTTGGACATCGGGACGTCCACCTGTGAGGCTCCGTTTCAGAATCCATACGACCGCTTCTGTCATGGATTGAGCCTGTTTCTGTTCATCCAGCGAGCGATCAAGTATGGGCGTCAGCATCTCAAGCAGCTCTTCGTTATACGTGATGAAGGGCAGATCCAAATCCTTTTGATGCAAAATCAATCGATTGCTTGGTGCACCCATCCGGATATTGCAGCCGAAGTAAGCTTCCAGAGCCTTCACATCCCCCATGGGCTGTGAGAATTCGACCTGCAGTGCATTCAAAGAGAGCCCTGTACCACGACGTCCCAGCTCCAGAAGAAAGGCCAGCGTAATTCCAACCAGGACGGGAGGTCCGGACGGTCCACCATTCATCCACTCCAGTTCAATAATGCAGCGATCATGCTCCTCGGTAATGTGCAAGCCTTCGGGAGGACACATCCGTTTGTACCGAGCCATCCGATATAGCGCATCACGGTAGTCACGAGCATGGTAGGTGGCTAATACACTTGGTGGATAGTGGGCTGTTTCAAAAGCGGTTGCCAGTTTGATGATTCCTTCAGCCGTATCGCCCATGAGGTCGGAATAAGCCTGCCAGATTGCAAAATATTCGTCTGTATTGACGATTGTATTCGTAATCTTGGTGAGTGGCAGTTGTGCTCTGCGGGCTACGACATGCGTGTCGATCCCCAATTGCTCCAAGCCTGCCCAGAATCCGGCTGGAATCTTAATACGTTCTATGGAATGCGGCTTCATCTTTCGGTCTCCTTCAATTAATCATAAGTATAAACAAGAATACTCCTTCGTTCACCAGATGTCTAATCTCCTGGTCATGTCAACTTGAAGAATAACCAAAACCACATTATTACATAATCTGACCTATCCGAATTGCCTTCACAAAATAAAAAAGCCGCCATGATGGCGACTGATTTATCTTGCAATTTGGAAGCAGGTTTACTTCCTATTATTTCTTAATAATTCCTTGCTTGAGCAGCTCGTTCACATTAAGTGATTGGTCATAAGGAACATCGATCTTGCCTTCATTCACCAGTTTAATGATCTCATCCCGATAAGGGCTAGCGAGATCGATTCCAACGATCTCCCAGTTATTGTCCACTTCCGGGGAAATCTCCTGATGTTCTTGAATATATTCAACCAGGTAATCCCGAATGCTGCGTGGTGATTCCCAATCGCGGTTTGCTTCTACCAATTTGTAAGCTTTCAGTGCGCTGCTGTATCGGTAGTTGTTTACAGCAAGCCTCAGTTCTTGTGTATCAGCCAGAGGCTTGCCTTGATACATTACATCGACGATACGCTGCCCTGCAGGCTTGGACAGGTCGATTTTGTAGTCTACGCCAGCAAACATGTCATACAAATAACCTGGAACCTCAGGATCGAAGCTGATCGAAACATCTCCCTCTTTCCACTGGTTGTAATGGGAAGCAGACCATTCCATATACGCCTTCAGTTCTTTACCCGTAACCTTAACGGTATAGAGCACGTTATCGAATTTGTAAATATCGAAAATATTCGCATATGTGATATTACCTTTTTTCAGATTGGAGGTGTCTTTGAAGAGTGCAGCAGCCGAAACATCCGCTCCGCTCACTTCCATCTGAACCTTGTTGATGAGATCAACCACGGCTGTATCTTGAAGTTTGCCTTCAGGAATCCCATTAATTTCATTCACAGGCTGGAAGTCCTCGGTTGCCTGACCGAAGATACCACCCGACGAGCCTTCCGCTCCGGCAGAACCACCACCTGTAATGAATTGGATCGTAGCTTCGTGCTCTTCCTTCACCAGGTCACGAATCGCCGGATCAGGGGTGTAGGAAGCCATGTCTACCACTTGAACCTGACGGTCCGTCACTTTATTTTTACCTTGATCTTTTTTCACTTCGATATCAAAACGCACAATGTCACGGCCGAGGTTACGAGGGCCACCGATCACGGTTTGTCCGATTTTTTCGTTAACCACAATGTGCATGTGCCCAACCAGCATGGCATCAAGTTCAGGCACCATCTTTACAATTCGTTCAGCCGAGTCTGAAGCTCCGTCTTCGTCGAACTCAGCAAACATGCCTGCATGAGCGCTCGCGATAAGTACATCCACTTTTTTCTCATTTTTGAGGTATTGTGCAACCTTCTTCACCGTTTCACCCATATGCTCGAACGTAAGGCCGTCTACCTTATCGCCGTCCCAACGAGGTACATTGGGTGTCGTTACACCGATAATTCCTACTTTTATGCCATCTACATTAATAATCTTGTACGGCTCGCCAAGTGTTCCGCCATCTTCTGTCTTGATGTTGGCTCCAAGTACGGGGAAGTTCAGTTCTTTCATAATTCGATCAACATGATCCAGTCCAAAATTGAATTCATGATTACCAAAAACCATGGCATCGTACTTCATGGCATTCATGGCTTTGGAAACAGGATGAATGACATCTGTGTTTTTACGATAAATATCATCAGTTAAAATATTGCCTTGATATGTGTCCCCATTGTCAATCAACAGCACGTTAGGGGAGGTCTTCTTCACTTCATTGACATATGTAGATATCCGTGCGAGCCCGTTATTCGTTGTTTCCGCACTATCTTCATAAGTATAGCCCCACAGATTCCCGTGCACGTCAGAGGTGCCCAGAATGGTGATTGTAGTGGAGTCGGCTTCCTCTTCTTTTTGAGGAACCTCACTCCCTGTGGACGGCTTCTCAGGAAGCTTTAACTTTTGGCCAATTTGAAGGACATTTACGTTTTTCAATCGATTGAGCTTTTGCATCTCTGCTACGGTTGTCCCATTTGTTTTGGCGATGGTCCACAACGTATCTCCTTTTTTAACGGTGTACGTCTCGGCAGCCGCAATTCCACCAAAAAGAGTAGAGAACACCAAAACCATGATGACAATCCAGCTGAGCTTACTACGATGCTTCATAAATCCCTTTCACCTCTTGTCTTATGTTGTGTGTTACCAAATCTATCCTCTAGATCATAACAAGATAAATGAAATAATTGGAGATTAAATTTACGTTTTGAACTAAATTATTACATTTTGCAACACATTCTTGTCGTTTCGGCAAGTCCATTACATATTTTATTGATAATACTCCAACATTTAGGTGGCTACGAATCATCATATTGTCATAAAAAAAGCCTGATCCACTTAAGGACCAGGCTTCAAATGAACTATCCCTCTACAATATCTGCTTGCAGAGCAGTCGCGACTTCAATCATCTTGGGAACCACAGCTTCACTGGAAATGGCCACGTACAAATCCCCTGAATATAGCCGGAAAGGAATGTCCACGTTATCCTGCTTCCACATAAAGAAATCTCCATCAATGGACATGGTACTTTCGGTTCCCTGAACCGTGTAAACCTGTGAATACGTAAAGTCAGGCTGGGTTGCAAAGTATGCCTTGCACTCTTCCAGAGTGATGGCTGGTTCCCCAATTTGTTCTTGCATGGTTCGGGTGATACGGAAACGCTGATTCATTGATATGCCTCCAGATTGATTAATTCAAGTATATATTATCATTCATAATAGCAATTTACGTATCGTTTCGGCAAGAAAGGCGCTCGGCAGCCGCCAAGGATGTTCATTTTTCTATATAGACGTGCGCTCTATTCGTTGCTGGTTTGAATGAAAAGAACCTCCCGTGGAGGTCCTGATGATCGTCATATAAACACTATTTGTTGAACCTATTGTTGAACCGTACCTTTGCCAGTTTTTACAGTCTGGACTTCATACATATTTACGGTTGTGCTGATCAGATATTCAGGTTTTTCCTGCCCTCTTTTGTTGCGATGGCCCTGGATGTGTGCATCGCTTTTCTCCCAGTTTTTCCACGCTTCCTCCGATTCCCAACGAATCATAACCATAACCTCTTCATGTTCCTTGCTCTTCTTGTTGACCATGACACTGAAATCAATCAGACCAGGCATATCCACCACTGGGGTTGGGCCATTGAAACGTTCCAGTACCTTGTCACTATGCCCTTTTTCTATAACCATACTGCGCGTTTGAATCAACATCATTATTCCTCCTGATTGCAGTCACACTGGTTACCCTCCAGCCTAACCGCATTTTGGTTTACTCTTTCCACTATTGTAGCCCAATTGAAAATGATTATCAATAAAGCCAAGTTTAGTTCATCTTGTAATTGGAACTCTATGAAAATTTTGCTATACTACACTATGCTAGATTACTGTCCATACGTCCTTTTTTCTACTATTTTATGAATGTGGAGGAATATACAAACATGGTTCGTAAACACATAGGTAAAACCATTGCTGCCACCTTGATTGGTTTGTCCTTGCTTGGAACGACGGTAAACATCGGTGATGTGCATGCAGCACCTGCCATATCGGTCAAGTTGGATAATGTTGCACTGCAATTTGATGCTGCCCCGCGAATTGATAAAGGCGTTACTTATGTTCCCTTCCGTACCGTAGGTGAAGCCTTGGGAATCCAGATTACGTGGAACAGTAAAACCCAAACCGTCAAAGCCGTAGGCAAAGTAAAAGGTCAGGCTACAGAGGTACTTCTTCAAGTGGGGAATACCACAGCCACCGTCAATGGCACCAAAGTGAAGCTTGCCGCAGCCCCGGTTCAGCGAGAAGGACGCGTACTCATTCCGCTCAGTTCGTTCAGCAGCCAATTCGGCGTGGGTGTGAAATGGGATCAGGCCACACGCACAGTTTCTCTCGTATCCCCACAACGTGAAATGCATTTGAGAGCCTTTTATGCTGTGCGGGCATTTCATGAAATCGATCTGGTCCCATCCATGAACTCCGTAGCTTTTGGCTGGAGTCGAATCGACCGGGATGGCCAATTCACGCTTCAAGGGAAGGAGTATTATTTCCCTGAGGCAGCAGGTGAAGTGACCCCCCAGACCATCGTGGCGGATGCTGCAGATCAGAATATCAAACCGTACCTTATGGTATACGCACTGGATGGTCAAGGCGAGCTAACCAAAGTTTTGAGTGACAGCAGTCTGCGCGAGAAATCGATTCAGGGCATAAACGCAGCAGTTACGGAGAATGGATTCGGCGGCGTCGTTCTTGATTTTGAAGGCTTGGGTTTCAAACTGGATGCCAAGCAGCAGCAGAAGCTGCTTAACGACTATGTCAAACAGTTAAAAGCTTCCTTGCCTCCTGACATTTCGATATCACTGGCTGTACCGCCTCTGAACAGTGCATATAAAGGCTATGATTACAAAACGCTCGCTTCCTTGGCAGACGATCTTATTATTATGGCTTATCAATATAACCCTGCGGGTACCAAGGCACAGATTCCTGAGCCCAACAGTCTCGTTGACCAAGCCATCCAGCTTGCACTTAACGCAGGTGTTCCAAAAGACAAGCTGCTGCTTGGCATTAACTTAAACAGCGAAACGGGAACCTCCGTTGATGACAAGCTTGGATTAGCCAAGAGATATGATCTCAAAGGGGCAGCATTCTGGCGCCTTGGCTTATTCCGTGAATTCAACAATAATATGGTAGAAGCCGTGAATTCGTCAGTGATCAAAGAGTAAAAGACTTCATTTCTATGAGCAGGATGTGATGAAGGATCTCCTGCCCTGCAGGAGTATGTCCACGCAAACTTGTCTTCTATGAATATACTATTCTATCTTATCGGATAGGAGGTATGCAGAATGACTCAGTTTCTGGATGCAAGAGTCTCAATCAATGCAACGTCGACCAACTCCATTTCTGTACCCATACCCGTAATCAATACCCCTACGTTATTTGCCCAAATTGGTCTTATTACTGCGGGTACAGGGGCTAATCCCAGGGTTCAACTCAAAGGGACGATTACGGTTCAGTTACCTCTGGCGCTTTTTGTAGTGAGAGTTACCATTGTGAGAGGTACGCTGGCGACAGATCCTATCATCTATTCGGCAAATAGTACCTATGGATTGAGCGGTTTACTCGCACCTGAAATCATTACTTTTTCAGCGAATGACTTTAACCCTCCCATTACATCACAACTAACGTATTCAGCGTTTATCAGTACGAACTTGCTCGGAACGGTTCGAGTCGGACCCGAAAATTTTGACGGCTTCCTCGTATCTGATTGATCATTGATCGATTTCCATTCATACCCTACCGCTGCAAATGCGGTAGGGTTTTTGAATGAAGAAAAGCCCCCTCACAGTTGAAAGGCTAGATGCCACTTCAGCTGTACAGGGAGCTACCCAGATCAGACGTTATTAAGAATACTGCTTCAATACCTGCCCCAGAATTTCAATCCCCTTCACAATCTGTTCATCGGAAGGTGTGGAGAAATTCAATCGGATCGCATTGCAAGGTTCACTCTCATCAACGAGGAATGCCGTGCCTGGAACAACGGCTACGCCGCTGGCTGCAGCTGCCTTGGCATAACCCAGCATCGGAATATGAGCCGGCAGATCACACCAGAGGAAAAGACCACCATCCGGTTGGGTAAACGTAATGGAATTCCCCATGTGTTCCTTGAGTTTGTCCATCATTAAGGCAGATTTTCTGCGATATATTTCACGAATACTGCTGATATGTTCTGCATACTGGTATTCTGCCATGAACTTGTATGCCAAGATCTGAGGAAGCATCGCCGTATGTACGTCTTCTCCCTGTTTGGCAACCACCATCTTCTGCACGACTTCGTTCGGTGCCAGCACATAGCCAACACGCAAGCCGGCAGACAGGATTTTGGAGAAGGAGCCCACATAGATCACTAGTCCCTCTTCGTCCATGGATTTGATAGTAGGTACATCTTCTCCACTGAATCTAAGCTCACCGTATGGATTATCTTCCAGAATCATCACACCATACTGTTTGGCGAGAGCATAAATGGCTTTGCGTTTCTCCAGACTTGTCGTTACTCCCGTCGGATTTTGGAAACTCGGAATCAGGTAGATCAATTTCACATTCTGCTCCGTCTGCAGTGCCAGTTCCAGCTTGCCGATATCAATACCGTCGCTTTCCATTGGAACGCCAACCAGCCTTGCACCTGAAGCCCGGAAGGAGTTTAACGACCCTATGAAGCTTGGGCTTTCACAGATGATCGTGTCTCCCTCGTTGCAGAATACTTTGCAGGCAAGCTCAATGCCTTGCTGTGCACCCGAGACAATAAATAGCTCGTCCGATGCTGTGCCTGTGTTATAGTTCGTCTTCAGGTGATGGGTCAATGTATCGCGCAGCGGGGCGTAACCTTCAGTTATCCCGTATTGCAGAGCCGTAACTGGATCCTGCTCCAGAATGGACTGAGTGAATGTCCGAATGGCTTCAATGGGAAATGTCTCCGGAGCGGGATTTCCCGCAGAGAATGGAATAACGTTCTGGCCCGAGGATGCCTTCAGGATTTCTCGAATAATGGACGGCTGCAGCGCAGCAATCCGGTTTGAAAATGAATAGTTCATCTTAATATAATGCCTCCCTGCTTCAAATCTGACGCTCAATACTACTTCTACATTCTTTTCTATTATACGAGTACTTCTCTGTTTTCAAAATGGTCTGCTTCAAATTCGTCAAAAACAATAAAAAAGAGGTCGACATACGCCGCCTCTTTCAGATCCATCAATATGCATTTTTTCCCCACATTACCCGCGAGCAGCATTCATCTCTGATAACCTTGTAGCCTTGACCAGATATGTTGCCAAACCAGGAAATAAGCGAGCTAGCGCGGGGTAATATTTATTGGTTCTGGCAAAAGCCAGCTTCTGGATTCTCCGTGCACGCCGAAGCAGCTCTGTAAATTCATCGCTCGCGTCTTTTGCGTATCCTTCCTTCCACTCCGCAAATCCGATGTCCTTTTGCAAGTAACGGTGGGTCCACTCTGCACACAGGATGGAAGAACGCAGCGCAATGGACATGCCGTCACCGCACAGGGGAGGAATCATCAGCATCGCATCTCCAATATGCGGGAACTGCGACCAAGGCTCAGGCACGTTCGACAAGTGAAGTGGAGCGATGGAAACCTGAGTTCCCTGAACAGGCTTTCCAGCTGCCAGTCTTGCTGCGAGCCTTCCATTCGTTTCGGAGGCCGCCTGCAGGATATCGGTTACAGACTTGCCGCTTCCCTGCACCGTATCCAGCGTTAACAAGGCTGCAACATTCGCATAGCCATTCTCGATCGGTGAAATGCCGACGTATCCTCCCTCACAGAAATAAAGTTCAACTCTAGCAGGCATATCAAGTCCACTGTAATGAGACTTTATCCCAACGTATACAGTATCATCCCGAGTTTCAGGCGGAGACGTCATTCCACGCGGCTTTTTGGTTCCATACGCTCCGATGACAGCCTTCGTTCTATAGCTTAATCGTTCATTCCCTTGTTTGACCTGTACCTCGTAATGATCATCTTCAAGCAGTTGAATACCAACAATCTTTGCTTTTGTTATAATTTCGGCTCCCGCAGCCTCAGCTTGCTTGTGGAGAATGCGGTCCAGTTCATGTCGACTGATGCCATAAGCGGATCCGGGCAAGGGAGCTTCAATCTGACCGCCCTGAGGCATAATGATCTGTGCATGATCCATCGTGCTGGGCTTCACTTCCTGAAGCTGAATATTTAGATACTCCAGCATTTCTTTGGTCTCTGGTGACATGAATTCACCGCAGGTTTTGTGCCTGGGAAATGACTGTTGATCCAATAGAAGCGTACGATGACCTTGTTTGGCCAGCTGCAGGGCGCACGAACTGCCAGCGATTCCAGCACCTAGTACAATGACATCTAATGATTCGGACACATAGCATCCCCTGCCTTTAAATTGAATTTTGCGCAGCCGTGACTATAATGCCACCTTCATTAAACTGCCGGGTGATTCGGTATCACGACAGAGTAGCGAAACAGCGGCTTCCATTCATAGGTCATGGTGTCATGGTTCAATTGCTTTTTTAACTCCTGCCAATCCTTTGCCGTGAAGCCTTTGGCAACAGACAGCGGACCATCATGACGGATATAACGATTCCGCGAGATCATCCGGGTTGTTAGCCAGACCGCGGTATAAGATACCGGGTGGCGGTGGATATCGTTAATCACAACACCATACCTAGAGACACGCAGCATATGTGAAACGATATCCAGCAGCAGCTGTCCGTCAAAATGATGTACAAACTGCGATCCTGTAACGATATCTGCCGAAGCATCCGACAGTTTCATGACATCGGCACGCTGTACATTGACCCTTGGTTCATTTTGAAAGAGCAGTCTTGCCTCTTCGCAAGCTTCCTCGGTCAGATCGACCAACGTAATCGTGAGGTCAATCCCCTTCTGCTTCGCCCACTGAAGCAGCTTCTGATTCACGTCTCCTGAGCCTGCTCCTACATCCATAATGCTCAGCTTAAGAGGTCTACCGACCGATATCCATAATTTCTCCACACCATCGAGAGTAGGGCCGGGAGCAGCAAATATTTTATTGAGACGACGCAGGTGCTGCAGTGCTTCACGCAATTCTTCCCCGCCCATGGAGAAATCATCCATCAATTCATCTTCCTTCGCCCGGATCGACAAGTTTCTAAAGAAGGACATGATCTTTCTCCTTCAGCGCAGGCGTATAGGACGGAACGTAAGTAAATTTCATGAGCTCAGCGGTCAGCCCAGGTCCAAAAGCCATCGCCACACCCTCCGTTACAGATTGATTACGGGCTTTCATGTCCTCACGCATGGCATGAAGTACAAATATAATGGTATTGGATGACAAGTTGCCTACGGTTCTAAGGATTTCTCTGCTGTACATTGTCTGTTCTGCTCTTAAATTCATAACTTCCTGGACAGAGTCTACGATCCCCCGTCCGCCTGGATGAATAGCCCATAGTTCGGGTAAACTGTCGCTCCCGAGCAATTGATAGAGCTCGTTCTCCAAGTGCTCACCCAACAGTTTAGGAATGCGAGGCGATAAGTACAGATCGTAACCTTGATTGCCCACCTCCCATGTCATATCCTCCGTTGAATCAGGAAGCAGAACGGAATATCCGGTTCCAAGATCGAGATAATGCCGCTGCTCGGATTCCGGTGCTCCAATGATACAAGCAGAAGCCCCGTCCCCGAAGAATGAGGCTGCAAACAGCGCCCCTCTCTCCTTAACTGGTTGAAAATGCAGGGTACAGAGTTCAACGCACACGACCAGCACTTGTGCATCAGGCCTTCCCTGGACGACATCACGAGCCATCTGAATGGCTTTTAATCCGGCCGCACAGCCTTGGAAAATAAGCGGTAACCGGTTTACGCGTGGAGATAATCCCAAATCGCGAATAAGCATGACATCCAGACCAGGCAGATACTGTCCTGTACAGCTGACCGTAATGATATGTGTTATCTGTTCAGGAGACATGCCCGCATCCTTCAATGCCTTCTGGGCAGCCTCCATCCCAAGCGGGAGCGCCTCCCGTTTATATGTATCCATTCGTTCCTGCGTGGACGGAATCTGAGAATGGTCCCCCGAAGGCAGGTAACGACAGTCCTCAAGTGTCCCCAGATAGCTGGGTTCAACCGTATAGCGTGTTTCTACGCCGCAGGACCTGAACACTCTTTTGGCAAACCGGGCCAAATCCTGTTGATCCTCAAGCGATGAGGCAATGAGCTCAGCAATATCGGACTGGGCAACTTCATGAACAGGCAGCGCAGTTCCCATGCCCAGGATGGCGATATCCGTATGGTTATACAAGGGTTGATTCATTTTAAACCTCCTATGGTGGATAAGAGATATCCTTTAATTAACAACACTTACCCTTAAGAGCGTCGTTGTAATCTGTCGTATCCTATATATTTATTTATATGGGTTATGCTGACCCACATTCTCCATTCAGGTGCTCTTCTTCGGGAAAGTGTAAAAAAAGAAGCCGCCCGAAGGCGACTTATCGAAAAAGTGTGGACTTCCGTCCAATTATTTATTCAGTTCATCGCCAATGATGACGACTTCCGTTTCCAAATTCACATTGAACTGGCTTCGCACCTTCTCCTGAATGAGTGCAATCATATCAATGTAATCCTGCGCCGTAGCATTATCCACATTCACAATGAAACCCGAATGTTTGCGAGATACTTCGGCACCGCCGATGCGAGTCCCCTGAAGTCCGCAATCCTGAATCAATTTGCCAGCGAAATGGCCTTCAGGACGTTTAAAGACACTTCCGCAAGAGGCGTATTCCAATGGTTGCTTGGACTCTCTCGCATAAGTAAGTTCATCCATCTTCGCCTTGATCTCTACCGGATCTCCCGGCTGCAGCTTGAACTTCACCTCGATGATGATATCCCTATTGCCCATAAATACACTCTTGCGATAGGCCAGCAGCAGCTCCTCACTCTGCATGGTGATAATTTCGCCTGCCTCAGTCACGACAATGGCAGACTCGACCACATCGGACATCTGTCCTCCGTATGCTCCTGCATTCATATAGAGTGCGCCACCTACCGAGCCCGGAATGCCGCAGGCAAATTCGAGTCCGGTAAGACTTGCGTCTAACGCCTGGCGGGATACATCGATAATTGCTGCACCGCTCTGTGCAGTCATCGTATGACCATTCACATTGACCTGATTAAGATTCTGCAGCGACATGGTAATCCCCCGAATGCCGCCATCTCTGACAATCATATTGGAGCCGTATCCCAGTGTAGTCAACGGGATATCATGCTGAACCGCCAGCTTCACGATGGTGGCTACTTCATCTATGGTCTCGGGGAATATCAAAATATCTGCTTCCCCGCCGAGTCGCGTGTACGTATAATTTCGGATCGGTTCGGAATATCGAATGCGGTCTTCGTGAAAGTTGTCAAACAGGGTTTTGCTTAATAACTGATATGAATTCATGATTTTTCTACCACCTTGTCTTGATTGCATCGTATAGGTTATTTTACTCTGAATAGCTCCATTTTGTCGCAATTAATTCGAATTAATCATTAATTATTTTAAATAATGGTGCAGGACCGGAAAAAGCCGCCATATGGCGACTTGGTAAAACGTTGCTTTGGCCTTACTCATTATAACTCATTTCAAGTAAGTGAGCATAATGCTTGCTGTCTTCCTTTTTTCATTCTTATAAAAGCACAAAAAAAGGGCACTAGGCCCAGAGACAATTCATACATTTAAGGTACCTATCCCTTCACAGCTCCCAACGCAACACTCCCTATAATCTGCCTGGAGAAGATTGCAAAGACGATGATGATCGGCAGGATGGAAATTGCAACTCCCAGATATAATAACCCATAATCCATACCATAATAGCCCTGAACCAGAGCCACGAGGACAGGAAGCGGGTATTTATCCAATGAGAAGAACAAAACAAGCGGTGTGAGGAAGTTGTTCCATGAGCCGATGAACGTAAATATGCCAAGTGCCGAAATGGCAGGTCCCAGAATGGGCAGCACAATCTGATTGAATGTCCGAAACTCTCCTGCACTGTCCACACGTGCCGATTCAATGATTTCGTCAGGGATGCTGCTCTCCATAAATTGTTTGATAAAAAATACGTTAAAAGCATTCGCTGCCGCTGGTAAAATAATGGCCGCATAGCTGTCCAACAGCCCCAGTGTACTGAACAGCCGGTACATCCCGATTAGAGCCAGCTGCCCGGGCACCATCATCGTGGCCAGCAAAAACATGAACAGCCAGGTACGTCCCTTAAACTTGAACTTGGCAAATCCATATGCGGTTAATGAACCGATATACAGCGATAGTACAGTTGAAGTGCCGGCAATAAAAAGACTGTTCGCAAATCCGCGCCAAATGTTGATTTTGGAGGCCATATTGAAGTAATTATCCGCTACGAATGGTCCGGGAAGGAAAGTAAAGGTGGATGCAATGGTCGCATTATTATGCGTGGCATAGATAATCATCAGATAAAACGGAATGATGCAGATCACAGCCAGACCCGTTAGGAACAAGTAGATGATCACTTTGCCGATCGTAAGCTGCTTCGTGCTGGCATATTGCTGGATGGCTGCATTCGGTTGCTCAATCGATTTTGCGGTTTGCATAGTACTCCCCCCTCCCTATGAACGACTCTTCCGACTGGTCATGATGAAGGATACAACGGATAAGAGAATGATGATAACGAACAGACAGAAGGCAATAGCTGCGCCGTAACCGAAGCGTGTGCTTTGGAATGCTACATTATAGAGATACATAATACTGGTCATGGCAGCACGGTCCGGTCCACCATTTCCATTGGTGAGCGTGAACGGTTGGTCGAAAATCTGAATGCCTCCAATAATGGAGGTAATCATCTGAAACAGAATGATCGGTCGCAGCATTGGAACGATAATATGGATGAAAATGTGCTTCTTCTTCGCCCCATCCATCTGGGCCGCTTCCTGTAATGCCGGGTCTATTCCCTGAAGCCCTGCAAGGTAAATGACCATTGAATATCCGAAGTATTGAAAGAACAGAATAGCTGACACAATGAGTCTCATAAACCACGGATCATTTTTCCAGTTGATCGGATCATCAATCAGCCCAATCTGCACCAGAAAGTGATTCAGACCACCGGACTGCCAATCAAAGATCAGGCTGACAAGCAATCCGAGTGATGCTGCCGTAACGATATTCGGGAAAAAATATACGGCTCTGAAGAAATCTCTTCCCTTAAGCAGCTTGTCGTTCAGGATAAAAGCAAGAACAAGAGAGACGGTAAGCTGCGGGACGACAGATACTCCCCAGATAAACAACGTGTTAAACAGCGTTTTATAGAACAGCGGATCTTGCAGAACAGCAATATAGTTTCCGATCCCAACGAATTCAGGAGTCGTAATGCCATCAAAGTTGGTAAAACTGATATACAGGGAATAAAGAATAGGATAGAGTCCAAAAATAGCGAAAATGATAAAGAATGGAGCGATAAAATAATAGCCATAGTGGTCTTTGCGGATCGATTTGGCAAACATGATGTGTTCCTCCAGTCATCGGATGATTAAAAGGTTTCGTTCTCCTCGGCTAATCCACTTCCAGCTCAGGAAATCTCAATTTCACATCGCGTTTGATTCGCTTCACCGCTTCTTCTTTGGTCTGGATGTCATTATTGAGATACAACTGTAGGACATTTTTATAAATGTCATTATTAATAATGGAGTCATACTTTGTTCGCTCGTAGACCGGAACCTTTTTGGCTGCCTCGGAGAAAAACTCGAAATGCTTTTGCCCTCCCAAATAAGCTGAAGTAACGGCTGGTGCCAGCTGGTCATTCACGACCATGTTGCTTGTAAAATAATCCTGTTCCTTCGCCAGCTCAGACAGGAAATCATGGTCAAAGTTATAAAACTCAATAAACTTCCAAGCCGAATCCTTTTTTTCACTATGACTGTACATCGCGATATACGTGCCTCCTGCGCTAAATGAAGACGGACCAGGTGCAAGCCCCCACAACCCTTCGGTGTCTGGCGCATTCGCCTTGAAGGTATATTGCAAAGCCCAGGTTGCACCAGGGTAGAACATCACTTCCCCCTTTTGCATCGAAGCGGCGTGCCCCGCACTTCCTTCTTCATACTCCGCAAGCACCTTGCGCTGACGCGCTTCCCGCACAAGGTCCAGTACCTCCATATACGTTGGATCGATGACAAGCTTGCCATCCTTAACCCAAGGGATTCCATCATAGGAGTTAGATATGGCATTCCAGTTTGCCAGTGCATGTACTTTATTTCCACTCTCCTGCTGCACCCTCTCTCCAATCTCAAATATGTCTTCCCATGTAGCAATCTGCTCGCCCACTTTCACGGGGTCGTCCGTTCCCAAATATTCTTTGGCCAAATCCCTGCGATAATAGATGCCTCCTGGTGTCCCCTGATACCCAATGGCACGAATATGGCCTTCACTGTCCTTTTCATTCGCCTGCACAAATGGATATTGTTCTGGAATCAGCTCATTCGCGTTATACGGGGATGAAGACAGATTCTCCAGATAAGGTACATCAATCAGCTCTCTGATGTTTGCATTTTCAATCATGAATACATCAGGTGCTTTCGACGTGGTCTGCAGTGCGGATTTTAATTTGGTAATGTAAAAGTTTCCGGGGATATTGACGAAATTCACCTTGATGTCTGGATACTTTTCTTCGAATTTCTCAATGGCATAACCGGCTTCATCCGTAAAACTCCACACCGTAATTTCTTCCTGCTTGGATGCCTGCTCTCCCTTGGACTGACAACCGGATACGATCATCATTGCACTTACAAGTGCAATAATGGAGAGATACTTCAATTTAAATGTCTTCATGGGCCCCCTCCTTCGATAAAAGGAAACGCTTACATTTTATTCGAGTATAGTGATTTTGGAGAGGGCTTTCTCCTCAAATATTGTGAATCATCCTTCATATTTTGTGATATGAGTCTGATGCTTCTTCCTGAATTCAGAAGGTGTACAACCATTATATTTTTTGAACAGTCGGTTAAAGGAGTTCACATTGTTAAATCCATGCCCGATGGCGATATCCAAAATGGAGGTCTGACTAAACAATAATGCCCATTCCGATTTGATAATACGAAAGTGGTTCAGGTACTCCATCAACGTGACTCCCTTAGTCTCCTTAAACAGCTTGCATACATGAAATTTACTGAATTTAATATGCTCAGCCACATGATCCAGCTTGACGGGTTCAGCGTAATGTTCCTCCAAATATTCACAGACCGATTCAAGGAATTCGAATCTTTTGGCTCCGTTACAAGTCTCTTTCGAAGCACATGATTCCGTGGTTGGTTCCTTGGTCCGAAGCAGGTGGACAATGAGATCGTACAGTCTTGCTACCATTAACCAGCGGTATCCGGGCTGCTTTCTTTTCTCCTCTTCGGAAATGGCCTTGATATATCGGTCCAGATTCTTCTCATTACAGATGGGGGACGGAATCATGGCCGTTTTATGAAAAAGTTCACGAAGTTCATGGGATTCAGGATCTGCTGCCACATTTCCCGTTACCCACTCCAGCCGAAACAGGATAATGGTTAAATACTCGGTGCCTGGCAAAAAACAGTGCACATCCCCCGGCTTGATCAGCAGAACGTCTCCTTGTACAAGCTCATAGACCTCGTTGTTCACTCCAATTCTCGCGTGTTCTCCATTCACAACGACCAATTCAACCTCTTCATGCCAGTGTGCAGCAAAATTAAACTGTTCACCCGTGTGAATTACCCGGATCGGAAACCCTTCTGTCATATGACCTGTTTCAAGAAACGTTGGTACTCCCATCAGATCACCCTTTCCATATTTTCCAATTTCCAAGCCCTAGTAATCATATTATGCATAAAGAGCAGGATTCCTTTCGAATGGAGCAGGAAAATAAAATTCCACACATGAAAAAAGCCGCTCTATAGGGCGGCTAAAAAAGACTACTCGTTTATGACTGCACGAACGGACTGTCGTTCCACACATTGAATATCCAAGGTAAATACCGACTTAACCTGCTCCCCGTTCAACATTTGAATGAGCAAATGTCCGGCAAGCAATCCAGCATCTGTCTTAGGTTGTCGAAACGTCGTTAGCGGCGGAGAAACATATTGTGATACATGGATATTGTCGAATCCAACGACAGATACTTGCTCCGGCACTGAAATGTGATGCTCGCGGAATGCTTCCAGACATCCGATCGCCATGTCATCATTTGCAAAAAATACAGCCGAGGGGAGACCATTCTCTATCAGCATCTTGGCAGCATGATAACCGCTCTCTTTGCAGAATTGTCCACCCAGTCTCCATTCACTTTTTTCTTCGATCTTGGCTTCGCTCAGCGCTCTCAAAAATCCTTGGTAACGAAGAAGATTACAATCTGAACTGAACGGTCCGTTAATGTAAGCGATATTACGATGACCTTGATCAATCAGATATTTTGTTGCCAAATATCCCCCTTGCTCATCATCCATTAGAACATTTACGATATGTTCATTCGCAAGTTCCCGATCCATCACCACGATCGGAAACTCCCTGGCTGCAGCTTCCGTGAGCAATTCATCCGGAATATCCTGCGCAATCACAATGGCACCGTCGATTCGTTTCTCCCGAATATATCGGTTCGCCGTGGATTTCTCACCGCCTATTGAACTGCATACAATCAGATCGTAACCATGACTCTTAATCGCTGATTCGATGCCGGGTACCAAATCAGAGAAATAGGGACTGGACATGTCATGAACCATCACGCCGATAGTTTGGGTATTTTTACGTTTTAATTCCGACGCTGGTCCATGTTTAACGTAATTGAGTTCACTGGCTGCACCGAGTACCTTCCGTCTTGTTAGTTCACTTACATTGTCTTTCCCATTAAGCACACAAGATACGGTAGAACTGGCCACACCAGCCCTTTTTGCTACATCTTTAATGGTTATCATTATAATGCTCCTCAAAAGACCAATCTCTTTTGTTATTAGAAACAACACCTTATGAATCATTCACTGCATTTTATCATGCTAACTGGTGCATGTCTCCTCGGCAATCCTTGTTTGTAAAAAAAAGGTACCGATCCGTAATTTCTACTTGATCAGTACCTGTGAGTCATTACTTTAAACCTCTTATCCCTTCTTCCAGAATGCCCATCACCGTTAATGTTTCTTCATCTTTGATGACTTTATCCTTGCCATGGATGATGGCCTCATAGATATCATCGTACACACGGGCATAATCTCCCCTTTCAGAGACCACCTTCTCTTCATGGTACACACCTTCTTCATCTATATAGGTTAGTGTGCCATAATGCTGGGGCAAATCTACACCAAAATCAGCATGTCCTTTCGGTAGGTAAAATAATTTCAGATGTTCCTCCTGACGATCTTCCGTTTGTTTGACAAACACTCCGTTTTTACCATATACAACCAGGCTCGGGCGTGGTTTCAAACGAAAAAAGCTCGATTTAACGGATACCTTCAAGGTTGAATAATAAAAGTCCAGATCAAAGTAATCGTTCATTCTGCCAGCACCCAGTAATTGACGCACATCAGAATGAATCTTGTCCGGTTGACCAAAATAGGATATCACTTGATCAATCGTGTGCACTCCATGTCCGTATAGGTAACTGTTGTAAGGTGAGAACTGCGTTGTGCCGTTCGGAATTTCCGGGCGATAATAATCATAGTGCATCTCCACTTCAAGCAGATCCCCAAGCTTCCCGGATTCAATAACTTTTTGAGTTGTCAGAAAATCCGAATCATATCTTCTATTCTGATAACATTGAATGACCAGGTTCTTCTCTTTGGCGTATTGAAATATGGATTCCGCTTCCTCTTTGGTTAACATGAACGGTTTCTCAACAAGCACATGTTTACCATGGTCGAGCGCCATCTTGGCATAACTATAATGAGATTCTGTATGCGTACAGATTACAACTAACTGAATCTCTTCATCATTCATCAGGCTCGAAATATCGTTCGTATAGTGAATCTCCGGCACCTTATGCCAATCCGTTTTGTCCGGGTTCCGGGCATAGATCGTTTTTACGTTTAAATGTTCCCGATTCAATGAAAAAGGAAGATGATAACGGTTTGTGCTTTTGCCATTCCCAATATAACCAATCGTTAACATGGTTGTTCCCCCCTGCTGCTCATTTTCTTTTATTATAGAAGAAGAGTACTGTGCGTAAAGGTTGCCCTAGCATTATGGTACATTTGACCAAAGTTCAGTTACTATGGCACATTAATATTGGGCAAAATGTTCAATTAAACATCATTTTGATTCAAAAGAATGATAGAATCCGGGGTGAACCGATTGAAACTGCTGATGCAATTGTCAGAAATGCGGCATTTTACACCTAACGAACAGAGCATTGCATCTTATATTTTGAGTCAGCGGGATCGCATGCTTCACTGCAATATTCAGGAGCTTGCTCAAGTTACATATACATCGCATTCTGCCATAAACCGCCTAACGCGCAAACTTGGGATGACGGGTTACAAGGAATTTATCATTACCCTTGCCCGTGAATTCCAGCAAAGTACCCAGAATGGTTCCAACCACGTGGATGCCAATTATCCATTCGGTGTTGGTGAATCCACTCTTCAGGTGGCTGCAGAGATTGCCGATTTGATGAAAGAAACGATCTCAAAAAACGCTGCCATTCTGGACGATGGCCTGCTTACCCAAACGGCACTGCTGCTGAACCAAGCAGATCGAATCTTCATCTATGCCTTGGGCGATTCGCAGATCCGGGCCAAAAGCTTCCAAAATAAATTGTTTAAACTCAACAAGTATGCAATCATTGCAACAGAACTTTCCGAGTGGGCGCACCATACCATCAATGTAACTTCAAAAGACTGTGCCATGTTCCTGACATATCACGGGAAGTCATTAAGCTACATCAAGGCAGCACGTCACTTCAAACGTGAAGGTATTCCGTTTGTTACAATAACAGCAACCCCCCAGAGTGAGTTGGCAAAATGGAGTACTTTATGTTTACAGGTTGCCAACGACGAGGAGAAGTTCGCCAAGATTGGAACCTTCTCTTCGCAGATTGCCCTGGAATATGTGTTAAATGTGTTGTTCTCCTGCATTTACAATATGGACTATGCCAAAAATAAACAAACGGCCACAGAGTCTCTTCAGAAATTTGCCATGAGTGACATGATGAATGATATATAAATAAACATACGAAAAGAACGAGGTGCCCGCATTGAAATTTAGTGAATATGTCGTAGGTCAGCGCTACGAAACCAAATCAATTAAACTGTCCAAGTCCGATATTATGGAGTTTGCGAAGATTTATGATCCACAGTACATGCATTTGGATGAGGAAATGGCCAAAAAAGGACGTTTCGGCAGCCTGATTGCTTCCGGCATGCAAACGATGAACATCTCCTTCAAGCTGTGGATTGAAGTAGGCGTTTACGGAGAGAATGTGGTCGCAGGTACGGGGATGAATCATATCCAGTTTATCAAGCCTGTATTTCCGGATGATGAGCTGCGCGTAGTTGCGGAAGTGATTGAGCTTCTCCCAAGACGGAGAGGCAATGGCATTGTTACCGTCCTACTCACAACTTATAATCAAAATCATCAAAAAGTATTTCAGGCCGAATTAAGCGCATTGATTGATAATTAAGCTCAGGACATGCGCCCCTATTTCATAAGAAATGTAGGAAGAAGATTGGTTACTTCAAGAGAGCCTGAAAAGGAGCAGTTCATCCAGCCATCGCTGGATGAACTGCTCCCGATTACGTGAATACATTTCGTTCCGGCACACGTCTTACATAACAACGTGACCCGCAGTACATGTTTTGTCGATTCTGAATATGTGCCAGTTTAGCTTAGATTGATTTTGCGAATGACATCCAAAGGTACTTTTGGCTCTCTCTCTTCGTTTAACAAACCATTAATCTCCTGCTGCACATCTGTGAGCTGTGTATAACAATAACCCGAGATATAGGGAACCGCTTTGATTGCTCCCGTAATTGAACGGAAACGTTCAATAAAGGCCTCAACTGAATCCACCTGATTGCCATATCCCCAGCCTTTGTCTGATTGAAAAGCTATGCCGCCAAACTCACTAACAATAATGGGCTGGCCCTTGTAATGATGTCCTTGGGCATAGGCATACTTCCATTGATTGAAGGAGATCTGATTGTTTACAATCCGTTCCTTATCTTGATACCGCTGCTGAAACACTTCGCCCGCCTCCACATAATCATGAAGTGTCAGAATATCCGAAACCGTATGTTCCCAGCCATCATTCGTTACAACCGGGCGATACGGATCAATTGTTTTGGTCAGATGATAGATGGTTTGCGTGAACTGCTGCTGTCTAACATCATGGGCAATGGTTGGAATTCCCCATGATTCGTTGAATGGAACCCAGGTAATTACGCTTGGATGATTGTATTGCTGCGGCACAATTTCCAGCCATTCCTTCGTAAATCGGGCAACCGCCTCGTCATTAAACTCGAACGTCGATGCCATCTCGGACCAGACCAGCATTCCTTTTACATCACACCAATACAAAAAGCGGGGATCTTCCAATTTCATATGTTTACGGAGACCGTTATAACCCATTTCAGCCATTCGATCAATATCCAGAATCAAGGCTTCCTCTGAAGGTGCGGTTAGATGGCTCTCCGGCCAATAGCCTTGATCCAATATCAATCGTTGATAGAGCGGACCATTATTCAATTGTATCTGCCCGTTCTCTATCGATATTTTCCGCATGCCGAAATAGGACTGGACACGGTCGATCTCCTGATCATGGTCATACATGACAAACTCAATGTCATATAAATTTGGTGATTCCGGAGCCCAGAGCAGCTGCTTCCATGGACCTCCTGCCTCGTGCCGCACATCAATCTCAAGTGTGGTCCAGGGTCTGTCTGGGGAGAAATTGACCGTTTGTACATGCTGACCTTTTAGCTCTATACGTGTCTCCAAACGCAAATGGCTTCGACGCAGCGTAAGCTCCCTCGTGTTCACCCGCAACCGTTCCGTTCACCCAGCATTTTGCGTGATAATCCACTCCTTGAAAGTGTAGTATAGTCCTTTTCCCTTGCGCCTCTGCAGGAATTGTCACCTGCTTGTGATACCAGACTCGCGGATGAAATGTTTCGTCACCAATGCCGCTGGCTTTGGTTTCGTACGTGAAGGGAACCTGAATAGTGAGCCCTTTCGGGAATTGAGCCTCATCATACCACTGCTCTCGTACACCTACCTGGTTGTCGTCAAAGCTAAAATCCCATGCTCCGTTTAAATCCAGCCATGCTTTGCGAACAAATTGCGGTCTGGGATAATTTTTGATATACGATTTCGTTGTCATTTGATTCTCTCCGATCTCACATAGTGGGATTAATTGTTTTAATATTTATGAATCAATTAAATAACTGTTACGTATTTATTGTATTTATACCGGGATTATAGCGAGACCGCAATCATATGTCAACGCTTACAAATCCGACTCTCTACTATTTTCGCATTAAAAAAAGCATTAAATACGATTTATACGTATCTAATGCTTTTGTTTTACTATTCCACACCAATCACCAAGGACATTGTTAAATTGCTCTTCGGTGATTGGCATGTCTATCGTTATATCGTTTAGCCCCGAAGAGCTAATATACGTTCATTCATTTGTTAACCTTTGCTGATCTTGCTGTTGTTTGTCCTTGTTCTGGTTGTTCTTTCGTTCGTTTTTTTGCTATGGCTCGTTCTCCCCGGCTTGGTAAACCATTCAGACTTGGGTTTGCGCGCGGGGTTCTTCTTCGCCTTAGCTGGTTTATTGGTCATGGAATTGTTGGCTGCAGCCTTCGATCCCTTACTGTTTTTTATAAACACAGGAGCACTCGTCATCGGATAAGGATGATCTTTGATTTCGGGAATGCTCTTCTTGATTACCTTCTCAATATCCTTGAGGAACGGCATTTCTTCCTTATCACAAAAAGAAATTGCCATACCGCTATGTCCTGCTCTGCCTGTACGGCCAATTCGGTGTACATAGGTCTCCGGAATATTAGGCAGGTTAAAGTTGATGACATGCGAAAGCTCTTCCACGTCAATTCCTCTTGCCGCAATATCTGTCGCTACGAGCACTCGTGTGACTCCGCTTTTGAAATTGTTCAGCGCTTTTTGTCGATCATTCTGAGACTTGTCACCATGAATGGCTTGAGCAGTCACATTTACCTTGGTCAACTCTCGTGTAACACGGTCAGCGCCGCGCTTCGTGCGAGTGAACACCAGTGCCGAAACAATGGATTTATCCTGCAAAATATGATTTAACATATGTTGTTTCTTGCCATTCTCCAATAAATACACAGACTGTTCAATTCGGTCTACCGTAGAAGACACCGGTGTAATTTCAACTTTCACAGGATCTACGAGTAACGTTTTGACCATTTTTGTGATTTCCGGAGGCATCGTAGCTGAGAAGAAAAGGGTTTGTTTCTTGCTCGGCATCTTGGAGATGATTCGCTTCACATCATGAATAAAGCCCATATCCAGCATCCGGTCAGCTTCATCTAATACCAAAATCTCAATGGATTTCAAATCAATCCGTTTTTGGTTAACCAGATCCATCAATCTGCCTGGCGTGGCGATAATAATATCTGCACCCTGGCTCAGCGCTCGTTCTTGCACCTTCTGTGAAACACCACCAACAATAGCGGCGCAGCGAATATCCGTATATCGGCTATATATCTTCATGTTATCCGCAATCTGGATAGCCAGCTCTCGGGTTGGGCTTAAAATCAAGGAGCGAATACGGCGTCCTTGTCTGGGACCACCAGACTTTTCGCTTAATAATTGAATGATCGGCACCGAAAATGCTGCCGTCTTCCCTGTTCCTGTCTGTGCACAGCCAAGCAAGTCTCTGCCTGCCAATACGGCTGGGATTGCTTGTTCCTGAATAGGTGTAGGGTTCGTATAGTTCGCTTTGTTCAATCCTTCTAAGATTGGGGGTATAATATTCAAGTCTTTAAAGTTCATTGAGTCTCCTTCATGACGTCCATATCTATTAGATCTATCTTGTTATCACACGTAACGTATAAGGATACCATTAAAAAGACGATCTGTATATTATCTTTTAATCCCAATGTCAGCTCACCAGTTTCAACCCAACCGCAGATCCAAGCACCATGGCAATAAACAATATTCGAAGTGCATTTCGGGATTCCCCATAGAAAATCATGCCAAGAATCGCTCCTCCGGAAGCACCTATACCTGTCCACACAGCATACGCCGTGCCCATCGGCAGTGTTTTCATGGCCAGAGACAGCAGCCAGAAGCTTAATCCAAAACCTGCAACTAACAACAGAATGGATATCAGGTTACGGTCCTTGTTCCATTTATTAATCATCAGTACTCCCATCATCTCGAATAGACCTGCCATAATAAGAAATATCCAGCTCATGAATGATGCGCCTCCTTCGTTTTCTGCTTGCTTACCATTTTTAGTCCAATTACACCGAGCAGTAACACACCAATGAGTATCATTTTTCCGGCCTGAACAGGAGCATCAAATAACAGGATCTCTGCCAGCACCGTACCAGCCGTACCCAAACCGACAAATACTGCGTATACCGTTCCGACATCAAGTGTACGGGAAGCCGCAATCATCAATGAAAAGCTGACGCCAATGGCGATCACCGTTGCTCCCCATTCCAACAGTCCACTCGCATGCTTTAAGCCAATCACCCAACCCACTTCAAAAAGGGCTGCAATCACAACAGACAACCAGGTTTTGTTCATTTCGACCTACTCCTTTTGGTATCCAATTTCATACAACAACGTTTAGTATGTGTCTTAGAGACAAATAAAAAAGCCTGGGAAACAAACTGCATTCAAGCAGTTTATCTCCCAGGCTTTTATCCCTCCGTGGCACAACCATCAGGTTATGAGCTTTCTCTCGGACCAGACCGATCTCACCCGCGGAACCCTAGAAAGCATGTCGTATGATTTTATGTTACCTATTATACACACTTCTCCCTTTGGGGCAAGTCTCTTTTATGATTTGATCACAATCCCCATTAATCCGACGAAGGTCGCCGCTTGATAAGGGGAAATAACACAGCCATTCAGATCCTCCATGTTCAATACGAGCGAGTCAAATTGGCAATTGCTAAGATCCAAGCCCTTTAATTTTGTACCTGACATGAAAGCCTGATCGATATTACAATGGTCCAGCAGGATTTTTTGCAAGGTTAGATAGGCAAAGTCAGCACTAATTAATGAGCATTCAGCAAACGCGACTTGTTTAAGGTGGGCAAATCTAAAATTGGAGTAATCCCCCACACACTGAGCAAATTGAACGTTTTGCATTCTGCTGGTGGAAAAATCCGTGCCGACAAATTTGCAGTTGGTCCATGCGGCCCGGTGCATAATAGCACCTGAGAAATTGACGTTGGAGAAATCACAATTTTCAAAAACAACATCTGTAAATTCAAATTGCTCCAGCGTGGAATCAGAGATCATCACATTTCTGAAAATGACATTCTCAAAGGATACTTTGAGTGCTTCCTGGTTATCCAGTGAGATCTGTTCAATGATTTGATTTCGGTATTCCGTTTTGGACTCCAATACCTGAATGATTTCCAACGTCATCGATTGTTCCTGAATTTTCGGACTATCTATTTTCATGTGTCTTCCCCGCTCCTTTATAAGCTATGATTCTCATATGACTGATATCCAGAAACCATTGCTATTACGCTTAAGTTCTACTGAATCTTTTCTCCACTCCTCATGTGTGAGCCAGGATTAACGATGAAAAAGTCGCCAGTAAGGCGACTTCTTTCATCTTATTTTAACTCTAACTGAGATTACCCATCACTGGATGAGGGATATAGGCTTCCTCCAGGTAACTGATTTCTACTGGTACAGCCAAGACATAATTTCGAAACGTCCAGACCTGTTCGTCCAAGTTTAACATATTCCATGTCTCACACACTCCTAACATTTTTTATTTGTCGCTGAGGTAACTTTTATTTCTTCCGAACTTAACTTAAACCAATAACTAAGGTATGCATCCTTGAAAACTGGATTTTCTTCCATTTTGATCTGGCACTCCAGTCTGTCGGTTAAGATCTGCTTCAAGCTTTTCAGTAATTCCTTGATCATTTTATTCACCCGACTCTTTTTATCAAACCACCTTTAACTTAAGGGCAGCAGATTATTCTCCCGCCATCTCAAAACTGTCACAGACCTGTTCTTCTCTCCAGTTCTTCTGTATATCGGGCACCCACCAAAGTGATCTTCGACGCTGCCTCATTAATGCTGTGTACATCTTCAGACTTGAGCTGAAGATCTGCCGAGTTCAGATTTTCTTCCAATCTGCTCAATTGGCGCGTGCCTGGAATCGGTACAATCCAAGATTTCTGGGCAAGCAGCCACGCAAGTGCAACTTGGGCCGGGCTGGCTTGCAGTTCCTCTGCTTTTTCTTTAAGCAAATCAACCAATACCTGGTTCGCTTGCAACGCTTCAGGCGTAAAACGAGGTAGAATGTTACGCAGGTCGCCTTGTTCAAATGTTGTTCCCGCGTTGAAACGTCCTGTCAGGTATCCTTTACCCAGAGGACTGAATGGGACGAAACCAATTCCAAGCTCCTCCAAAGCAGGGATCAACTCCTCTTCAGGGCGTCTCCACCAAAGGGAATATTCACTCTGTACTGCTGCAAGAGGCTGCACGGCGTGAGCACGACGGATCGTTTGCACTCCTGCCTCGGACAATCCCCAGTGTTTTACTTTTCCTTCCCGGATCAAATCTTGTATCGTTCCTGCTACTTCCTCGATTGGCACATCCGGATCGACCCGGTGCTGATAATACAGATCAATCGATTCAATCTGCAGACGCTGCAGCGACTCTTCCGCCACTTTGCGAATATGTTCGGGCCGACTATTCGTACCGCCCTGTTTGCCGTGCTGTATATCGAAACCAAATTTGGTAGCAATGACGACTTGGTTTCGAACAGTTTTTAGTGCTTCGCCCACAAGTTCTTCGTTGGTGTATGGACCGTATACTTCAGCGGTATCGAAGAACGTCACACCTCGTTCCACAGCTTTTTGAAGAACGGAGATCATCTCATTCTTCTCGGAAGCAGGACCATACCCGTAGCTCATTCCCATACAACCAAGGCCAATGGCCGAAACCTCCAAACCGCTGTTTCCCAATTTGCGTTTTTGCATCATTCCTCATTCCTCCTCATTTGAATATCTTTCATCTAAGACAATTCAAGTACTCTTACCCACACGCTCTCACTTGCTTGATTCTGTGAGCTTAATCTCATTATGCCGAAGCGTGCTCACCAAGCGGTATATCATTTATCTTAATTGATTGCCTAATCCTATCAGGGGTTCTTTTGAATTCGATGATTAGGTCGTATAATGAAACGAGGTTAGAGCCGTGAGGAGGAGTCCAAATGACTGAGGATTTATTTCAACAGAAAAGGGAACTGAGCGAGTTGGTTGAGCGTCACTCCGTACGTAACGGTGCAACGGAAACGCCGATCCCTTCCCTGTTTTTCTATCATCATACGAGTATTACTGAACCGGCATACAGAGTTTATAAGCCTGCTTTTTGTGTTATCGTGCAAGGCTTAAAAGAAGTATTACTGGCACAGGAGCGCTTTGAATATGGACCATCCAATTATTTGATTGCTTCCATGAATCTTCCGGTAATCGGGCAGATTATCAAGGCATCCGCTGATGCACCCTATCTAAGTATTAAGCTTGAGTTTACGAAGAATCAAATTCTGGAAGTACTGAATGAATGCAATATCCAAGTCACTTCCAAAGAAAACGCCAGACGAGCCATGTTCGTGGGACAGATGGAATCTTCCATTCAGGATGTTGTGCTTCGCCTTATCCGTTTACTGGATACGCCGGAGGAAATCCCGTTCCTTGCTCCATTGTACACAAAGGAGATTTTGTTCCGTCTTCTTCAGGGACCTTACGGAGGCGAGTTGGCCCAGATCGCGGTAGAAGGAAGCAGTACGTACCGAATTAGGGAAGCCATCGAGTATATCGTTCATCACTGGGAGCAGCCTTTGCGCATTGAAGATCTAGCAGAGACCGCCAGCATGAGCGTATCCTCGTTTCATCGGCACTTCAAAGAGATCACGGCCATGAGCCCGCTGCAATTCCAAAAACAGCTGCGACTACAGGAAGCCCGGCGCCTTCTGATGGCTGAGTCTGGCGATGCGGCTGATGTAGCATTTCGGGTTGGCTACGAAAGTGCATCCCAGTTTAGCCGTGAGTATTCACGCATGTTCGGCGCACCACCAAGAAGTGATATTAAACGATTGAAGGAAAAATACGACCTCATCTTGAGTGAATAGCTTCTCCACTGTTTTAATGAAAACTCAACAAAAAAAGGACGACAATATGTCGTCCTTTTTCAGTATATCGCAACTATTCGACCTACATCTTCATAGTTTAAACCAGTACTTCAGCAGGTACCCGTGCTTCAATTGATTCTTGCATTAATCGAGCGATATCACGAGCCAGCGCATCCACATTATCCTGCTCCGTTGCCCAGCTGGTGCAAAAACGGACTGCACTATGTGTGGCGTCTACCTTTTCCCAGAATGTGAAGGTATATTGACTGCGTAATTTCTCAAGCAAAACATCAGGCAAGATCGGAAACTGCTGATTGGTTGGTGATTCGTACAGGAAGCGAATATGTTGTTCTTCAAGCGAATCATGAATTCGCATGGCCATATCGATGGCATGACGTGAAATTTCCAGATACAATCCGTCTTCGAACAACGTTTCGAACTGAATGCCCAGCAATCTGCCTTTTGCGAGCAGACCGCCCTTCTGCTTGATCATGTAACGAAAATCAGGCTTCAGTGCATCATTCAGGATGACTACGGCTTCCCCCATCAATGCACCGATCTTGGTTCCTCCAATATAGAACACATCACATAGACGGGCGAGATCGGCAAGGGTCATATCACAATCGGGGGATGCAAGGGCGTATCCGAGCCTTGCCCCATCCACAAATAACGGGAGTCCGCATTTCTTACTTGTCTCAAATAATGACTGCAATTCGGCCTTACTATACATCGTACCGTTCTCTGTTGGCTGGGATATGTAAACCATTCCTGGCTGTACGCAGTGCTCAGGAGAAGACTCACTCCTATGCGCTTCATAGACTGCCTTCACTTGGCCAGCTGTGATCTTCCCGTCTTCACTGGGAACGGTAAGTACTTTATGACCAGTTGCTTCAATTGCGCCCGTTTCGTGAACAGCGATGTGGCCCGAAGTCGCTGCAATGACACCTTGATAGGGACGCAGGATGGATGCAATGACCGTTGTGTTGGTTTGAGTGCCTCCGACCAGAAAATGCACATCAGCCTGCTCGCTGTCGCACGCTTGACGAATCAGAGCTCTCGCCCGATCACAGTGGGGATCTGTACCATAACCGCTCGTTTGTTCCATATTGGTCTCGATCAGTCTTTGCAGAATGCGTTCATGCGCACCTTCGTTATAATCACATTCGAATCGTATCATCGTGTTGTCTCTCCTGCTTTCTTCGTTAACTTCTCTTGTATGTTCATCATGGAAGCATAGACCTCTTGGATCTCTTCCTCATCCAGATTCTGCATTAACTTCAATATTTGTTGGTCAGACCGATCGTTTAATTCAGCGTAAAGTTCCTGACCTTTATCCGTCAGGCGAATGAGACTGACCCGGCTGTCAGCTTCCGAATTCACTTTGATGAGCAGACCTTCCTTGGACAGCTTGTTCACAATCCGGCTCATATAACTGCGATCAATGGTCAGTGTATCTACCAGATTGTTGGCAATACTTTCTCCACGAATACCAATTTCAATGATGACCCTTACCTCGGCAAACGAATACCCCGTACCAAGGATGTGCTTATCCAATACGCCAAGAATATTGGTATAAAAACGGTTGAAACGCCGCATGTCAGCCAAAATATCAGAATGTATATGCTGAGAGTCGATGTGAAACCCTCCCTTTTAGTGGACATTGTCAACATTATAATAAGTTGATTAGTGGACGTTGTCAACATAATGATCGTGCCTACCGAAAAAACAAACCGATTGCAGCCTATTGGAGGCAAATTATACAGCAAAAAACCGCGCTAAATGCGCGGTTCGGCTTCAATAACCTTTTTCTATGAATGACTGTACTGCACCTGATGAAGCCGGCTGTAGATCCCACCAGCTGCAACCAGCTCATCATGATTCCCCTGCTCGGCAATGCCATCTGCGTTCACGACCATGATGCGGTCCGCATTCTTGATAGTTGTCAGGCGGTGTGCAATGACCAGCGTAGTTCTGCCCACAGACAGTTCAGCGAGAGATTTCTGAATTAGAGCTTCCGTTTCCGTATCCAGAGCCGATGTAGCTTCGTCAAGGATCAGAATCGGTGGATTTTTCAGGAACATGCGGGCGATGGACAAACGCTGCTTCTGCCCTCCGGATAGCTTAACGCCACGTTCACCGATGATCGTATCGATGCCGTCCGGCAATGTGAGAAGTAATTCCTCCAGCGATGCCCGGCGTGCAGCATCCCAGATTTGCTCATCTGTTGCCGTGAGATCCCCATAGGCGATATTCTCCTTGATGGTTCCCGAGAACAGGAATACATCCTGCTGAACGATACCAATATGCTTGCGAAGGGATTGCAGCTGGACATCCCGAACATCAACACCATCCACCGTGATTCTTCCCTCTTCCACTTCGTAGAACCTTGGGAGAAGACTGCAGATGGTTGTTTTTCCTGCACCGGAAGGTCCAACGAAAGCAACGGTTTCTCCCGGTTTAATAGACAGACTGATATTATTCAGTATACGGCGGCTGGATTCATAACCGAACGATACATTCTCGAAACGGATATCGCCCTGAACATGTTTCAGCTCAACTGCGTTTTTGGCATCCGCAATTTCAGGCTCCGTATCAATAATTTCCAGGTAGCGCTTGAAGCCGGCAATTCCTTTCGGATAGCTCTCGATGACTGCGTTGATTTTCTCAATCGGACGGAAGAAGATGTTGGAGAGCAGCAGGAATGCCATGAAGTCACCCATATCAATTTTGCCGTCAATAAAAAACCATGCACCACTGATCATCACAAATACAGTGACCAGTCTCATCATCATATAACTGACCGATATGCTCTTCGCCATCGTTTTATAAGCAAGCAGTTTGGTTTGACGAAAGTTTTCATTGTCGACAGAAAATAGTTTTTTCTCATGCTCTTCGTTCGCAAATGATTGAACAACACGAATTCCGCCTACGTTATCTTCGATCCGGGAATTGAAATTACCCACGTTGCCAAAGAGACGCCGATAGGTTTTGGTCATGCGGCCACCAAACACAATGATGACCCAGGCCATGATCGGAATAATAATAAATGTAATCAATGCCAGCTCCAGATTAATATTCGCCATGAGCCAGAATGAACCAATCAATGTCATAACGGCGATGAAGACATCCTCCGGTCCATGGTGAGCAACCTCTCCGATATCATTCAGATCATTTGTTAAATGACCAATCAGATGGCCCGTTTTTCGATTATCAAAGAAACGGAAAGACAACTTCTGCAAGTGAGCGAACATTTTCTCTCGCATGTTGGTCTCAATGTTAATACCGAGCATGTGACCCCAATATGTAACAACATAATTCAAGGCTGTATTAAGTGCATAAATGGACAACAATACAACACAAGCCAGGATAATGAGCGGCCAGTCCTGTCCTGGCAATAATTCATTAATAAACTTGCTCACGGCAAGTGGAAATGCCAGTTCCAACAGACCTGCGATAACTGCACATCCAAAATCAATGACGAACAGCTTCTTGTAAGGCCGATAATACGAAAAGAAACGACGAATCATTCTTATTCACTCTCCAAATCCTTATTAGGGCTCTCATGTTCATCCTGCAGCTCGAAGAGATGAATATATTCATCTATAACCTGGTCAATGGCTTTCAGTTCACCACTAATCATCGGACGAATATGCTCATATTCCGCTTGACCCAGCTGTCTGGCCAAAGTCGTTCTTCGATTTTGCATTTGCTCCAGAAAAACCAGAATGCGGCCACGCCGGAACGTTTGCGCTCCGTTCCCCCGCTTACCGTGATGTTCACCATGTCCTCTGCCCCTTCTGGACCGTTCACCACGCTGCTCTTCTTCTCCGCGTCCACGTCCTGAACGAACATTTTGACGTTCTGCAGACTCATTTGCGTATGGTTCTCTCATTTAAAGAACACCTCCACATCGTATACATTTGTATACGATTCAATATGTATACGATTGTATACGCAATGAAGTAACCTGTCAACCGTTATTTTCCAATTATGTGAACACCCTTTTATCCAATAGGCTATTAATGATGCTGCAACCACATACTTAAACATAATCTGGCTTGGTTCCGTTACATAGACTGCAGGGCATGCAAGAATACGGCTTCGAGCAGGAACATATATTGGTCAAATCATGGCTGCAGTGACCGACAGGAATGCCAAACTTCGGTTTTCTGTTTATACTTGTCTAACGAACAGGATTGTTGAACTGTAATCAAAGTATCTCGTTCCAGTGCATCCGCATTACTCACCAAGGCGGTTGTCTTATACTCAAATATCAACATTAGAATTAAACATAATTGCCATCCAATAAGAAAAAACTGCGATGTTGTCGCAGCTTCTCTTCATGCTATATAAACTGATGTTCATCGATGACCTACTTATGATTAATTTTCTGCAGGATTGATTGGCAAGGTGATGACAAATGCAGTACCTTGACCCGGATTGCTCTCCACCTGAATGTCGCCTCGATGAAGCGAAACAATCTGTTTAACGATGGCAAGCCCCATTCCACTTCCTTCATATTTGCTGCTATGGGAACGATCTGCCTTGAAAAAGCGCTCGAATATACGCTTCTGATCTTCAGGATCAATTCCGATTCCATTATCGGATATTCGAATTATTACATCCGAGAGATTCCGCTTGATGCTTACACCAATAATGCCACCATCTTCGGAAAACTTGATACCATTGCCTATAATATTCATCCATACCTGGTCCAGTTGATCATGATCCGCTGTTACTTTGATCGGTTCAAGATCCAACTCAAAAGCGATGTTTCGCGCAGTCCACTGCGGCTGCAGTGCCACGATTACACGCCTGATTTGTTCATCCAGACTGCGTGTGACAGATCGCAATGGCTGAGAATCGGACTCAAGCAAACTGAGCTTCAGCAAGCTGTCACTCATTTTGGACATCCGATTTGCTTCAGCAATAATGACATCCAGATAGCGGCTTCGTTCATGCTCTGCGAGATTGACCTGCTTGAGCGCTTGAGCATAACCAGATATGGAAGTCAGCGGCGACTGAACCTCATGCGATACATTCGTTACAAATTCTCTGCGCATATGTTCAAGCTGCTGCAGATCATGTGTCATCTCCTCAAAACTTCGAGCCAAGGTTCCAAGCTCTCCCGTCTGCTTGATATTCAGCCTGACATTGAAATCACCTGAGGCCAGACGCCTGGTTGCTTTGGTAAGTTTGTTAATCGGTTTTACGACGTATATGGAAGCAATCAAAATCAACAAACTTCCTATGACCAAAGAATATATCAGGAAAGTGGATAACCATTTTACGTTGAAAGAAGTGTAAGGTGATAAAAGCGGCTGTATAAATAACGCTTTTGCCCCCGCTTCCGTCTTTAACGGCAATCCGACAAAACCTGTAGATTCGTTGGACGAATCAGCACGAACAATCTCCCCATTTAGTACGCTCTTTACTTGATCCGATGACACCCGAGCAGAAGCCTGGTCACCCAGTGTTCCATAGGAATGGACCTCAGTATTATCCTCGTCGTAAATGCGGATATGATAGGAGTCGAGCTGCTTCATCCCTCCCACAAATTTGTCTGCTTCATGTAATGGAATAGTTTCATAGATACGCACGATATCCTGTCCGAAACTCAATAATTCTTCCTGGACATTCTCATTCATATTGCCCCTGAATACCAAAAAGGTAATCACGAAAGCGATGATCGTACCCGCGATGACCGAAATTAAAAAGGTGAGTACCACACGGATATACAGAGATCTGATCATTCACTAACCTCAAGCCGATAACCAAGGCCGCGCACCGTTTCAATTCGAAAATCAGTTGAAGCGACAAACCTTTCTCTCAAACGTTTAATATGTACGTCTATCGTTCGATCATCTCCAGCGTAATCAATTCCCCAAATTTGATCAATTAACTGCTCGCGCGTATATACTTGTCCTGGTGTACCAGCAAGCTTGTACAGCAATTCGAATTCTTTGAGCGGCAGCGCAAGAGATTCCGTGCCCATAGTGACTTTATAGGTTTGTTTATTCAGGATGAGATTCCCGAGCTGAATCGTTTGTGTAGAGCCAATCCGGTAACGCTTCAGCAGCGCTCTGACCCGAACCGTCAATTCCATGGGGTCAAACGGTTTGGTCAGATAATCATCGGTTCCCAGTTCAAATCCCTTTACTTTCTCCCATGTTTCACCTCGTGCAGTCAGCATAAGCAGGGGAAGATCGGGATTGGCCCTGCGCAGCTCTTTACATAACGTCCATCCATCCATAACCGGCATCATAATGTCTAGCACTACCAGATCCACAGGTGTCGATGCATACACGGCCAAGGCCTCCTTGCCATCTGCAGCTTCTACCGTGGTGAATCCGTCATTTTTCAAAAATAAACAGACAAGTTCGCGAATGTTCGCATCATCGTCAGCAACAAGTATTGTCGGCATGTGCTTCTCCTTTTCCTCCAATGCAATCTAAGTAGTCTCAACTATTATACTATTAATTCACTCTGCTGACTCACTTGTAGAATGTCTAGCTCGAAGCCGTTCATAAGCATCATTGCCATTCGTTTTAAGGAGAAGGGTCGGTGATATTGAGATTGCCCACTATATGCTGCATGTCAGCTTTATTCTGCTGAAACTGTTTCAACCGATAACCGTTAGCACCGGACGGATGAGGGAATCCCCACAAAATGCTCTTTTCCTGCATCCGTTTCTCATGAAGCAATTGACGAAGCACAGCCTCAACCGACTTACCAAGCGGAATCATTAAAGGTTCATCCAACTGATTCCATTCAGGCAGAAAAGATTCAAGCACAGCTTCATATAGAAAAGGATTGTGGGTAATAGCAGGTTGATGTCCCGTATAATTTTGTTGCTTCACAAAGATGGGATATCGAATCAGGGAAGTGGTATGTAGAATGGTGCACTCTGAATCAAAAAGCTCTTTCACATGAGCTATGCTTAAAAATTCATGCAACCCTATTTCCTGAAGCATCTGAATCAAGTTCGTTCGCATCGTTCCAGCCATTCTGGCGGCAAACTTTGCTTCCTGACAAGCTGTTTCGTAGGTTACCTGATGCTTCAAGGCTTGGATGGCTGTGCGACAAGCAATCTCCATCTGCTGCCAACCGGGTGTAATGCCAACAAGCATGACTTTGGCGGAGGAATTGATGTAGTCATTATGGGGAGAATAGTACATCTCAACGTTTCCTGCTGCTCCCAATTTCAGATCATTAATTAACAGATCCGCTTTTGTGTACCTCTGTTTCAGGGGAAGTGACTTCATGAACTCCATCTGACGTTTATGTTGGATAGAATCTATCAGCAAAATGTTCCCTCCTCGCCTTCTAGCATTGGTCATTTGAAAAAAACCGCCCATGGGCGGTTATGTAATGGTGTCCTTCTATAGTTAGCATGCCCATAACAGGGAAGTTACGCCGGATTTAGCGTATACTTTACACGCATCAAGATATGCTGCTCATGATCGCCAAACTGATTACCAAAGAGGTTCATTCCGCCCTGGTGTCTGGCACTGGGATCAATTCCGATGCGCAGGCGCAATTTGGGTTTGCCCTCCAGTGCCAGATTAGTCAGAGAAATGTCGGAGACCTTCTTCATATCCAACGTGGTCCGATCCTGGTCTACTTGCCATGTCTTGAGAATTCCATACTGCGTAGAGCCGTTGTACCACCAATCCGGATTCAGCTTGCCACGTCTGTCGCCCAGATCTCCCGGACTTGTCCACATACCGATCTTTATCCCATTTACCCAAACGGAAATATCAGACGGCCAGTCGTTATTGTAATGAGAAACTTCAGAGCACATTTCCATGGACAATTCCAACGATTCAATCGTTGCATCAGAAGGAATATCCATTGGTAGCAAGTATTCCAGGTAGCCCTCACTTAACCAGATAATCTGAGCATTCACATGTTCGGGGTGATAAAAGCTTGCCGGGTCATCCTCTTTGAGAATCACTCCTTCACCGCTTGCCATGCCACACGTGGGTGTCACCTCGCAGTCACTGTAATGTCCGATGGGCATCTGCACCTCATACAGATGCATCTCTGACGTCGTATCAGCCGCCACCTGATTCAAAACTATGTGTATGTCCTTATAATTGAGACTGCACAATTTCATGGCTCCGCGTGATGCCGGAAGCATCTCTGTATGTATTAAGCTCGCGCCTTCAAGCACCTTGATATGATTCGCGACTGTTGATATCGGCAGACTTAGTGCCTCGGCAATTTCAATAATATTTAACTTGTTCACATGTAACAGCTGGAGAATATCAATTCGGGAACGGGTCGACAAGGCATGGGTGACACTTACCAGTTTATCCGGGTCATTGAAACTGAGTTGCAACACATAACCGCTCTCCTTTTGAAAATATAAATTAGCATCATTCTATCGAATAACCAAACTGAACACAATCCACTCTCTTGATTAACCACCCTAATAAGGGATGACCTACTCTGTAACCAAGACGACTTTACGATCATACGTCCTATCGTTCACATGTTTAAGCATAAAATCAGCCAAGTTGGCACGCGACAGCTTGAGTTTCCGAGACTTGTCCGGGTGGATCTCCGCTTCGTGAATATACTTTCCATTATAACTATTCATCGTGAGCATGGGAGGTTGAACGAGTATCCAATTCAGCTTGCTGCTGGTTACGAGGTTGTCCTTGTCCAGGTGATCGCGAAGCAGATTGGTCATGACGTTCGGGATGACATATTTATATAAGAAACCGAGCTTACCGGCCTCTTTGTGAGTACCAATAAACGACACATGAATCAATTTGCCAGCTTCGTTGTTTTCCATTGCCTGGATGATATTTTTCAGAGCATCGATAAGAACGAGATCTCTTTTGAACATGCTCTTCGCACCAAGAACAGAAAAGACTGCGTCAAATTTTTCTTTTTTCAGGACATGATCGACATCCGTATACCGGGTTACTTCTCCCTGTACAACCTTTAATTTCGGATCAGAAATGCCGAGTTTGGTAGGATTGCGGACAAAAGCAGTTACGCTATGCCCTTCATCAAGTGCACGCAACAGCAGCTCCTTTCCCGTTCTTCCGGTCGCTCCAAATATGATGATGTTCAATTATCCCACATCCATTCTTCGTTGTTATTTACATGAAACCTTTGTACGAATAGGAGCGAATCAACGAAAATTGTTTGGCCAGAAAATGAGGGGCATATGGCATGTCATTGCGAAGCCAGGCCACAATGGTTCCAATCAGTGCCGAAGAGCTGTACCAAATTGCAATTTCCTTATGGATGCCTGCCTGCGCAAAAACACTTTCCATCTCCTGCTTCTCTATTTTCTCTGTAACGAGTCTAGTCAGCAATTTCAACAACCGTTCTGTGAAAATAGGGGTTCGTTTGGAGGCGAGCACGACACGATAGAATTTGGGATGATCTGCAAAATGCTCAAGCACTTTCACCAGAACTGGCCAGGCTTCCTCTGTCTCATTATTATCAAATCGGTGGTGTTGATCAACGATCCGTTCAATATGTTCGTTCATCTCGTCCGCCATCTTCTCCATCATATCCGTAATATCACGATAATGAAGATAAAAGGTCACCCGGTTAATAGTCGCACGTTCGGCAATCCGGTTCACCGTTAACTTCTCGATATCCACTTCCTGCAGCAGATCTACGAAGGCATCCCGAATAAGCTGTCTGGTGCGAAGTATTCGCGGATCGGTAGCTGACTTGTTATCGTTTTTCATAACGTATCACTCCTTCAATTTGAGAAAATTACAATTTTAAATAATGAGTCGTTTATTTTTGCAATAAGCTACATAATTAACATTTCTGTAAAATAAGCAACGATTATGCCCAGAAGTGTAAATTGTAATCCGTGGGAATATGTATATAATTCAATAAATACAATGTAAACTATACAACACGTTGTAAATTTAGTCACGTGTAGATTGAAAGGATGGAATGGACTTGCGTCAGGCTCGATTAGATGATGAGAAAAACATCAAAAAAGGTCACATACTGTTTGTCATGATTCTGGGTGCATTTCTGGCCACATTGAATCAAACCCTAATGAGTGTTGCCACGCCTGAGCTGATGGGTGATTTCAATATCTCCGCTACAACGGCGCAATGGTTAACCACTGGCTACATGCTGGTAAATGGCGTACTTATTCCAATTACTGCGTATTTTATGCAGCGCTTCTCCACAAGGCAGCTCTTTCAGGCTTCCATGTTCATTTTCCTGATCGGTACGATCATATCCGCATTAGCGACCAACTTCGGTACACTGCTAACAGGTCGTATGGTGCAGGCTGCTGGAGCAGGTATTATCATGCCGCTGCTGATGCATGTCATTCTCACATTGTTCTCCCCTGAGAAACGAGGAGCTGCCATGGGGATGGTCGGCTTCGCAGTCATTTTCGCCCCGGCAATCGGGCCTACCCTCGCTGGATACGTGCTCGAAAACTATTCGTGGCAAACGATGTTTTACGGCATGATCCCATTGACGGTCATTGTTATCGGATGTGCATTTGTCTATCTGAAAAATGTATCAGAGCGCATGGACACCAAATTCGATACGCTTAGTGTGACATTATCAACCATTGGTTTTGGTGCACTGCTGTATGGTTTCAGCCGCGCAGGAAGCCTGGGATGGTCCAGTGCGGAAGTGCTCATCTGTCTTGCGGCAGGAATCGTGGCCCTCGCCTTGTTCACTTGGCGTCAGCTCGTTTCTGCATCCCCGCTGCTCGACCTTCGTGCGTTCAAGTATAATATGTTCTCCTTGACCACGATCATTAATATCGCAATTACGATGATCATGTATGCAGACATGATGCTGCTGCCTCTGTATCTTCAAAATGCACGTGGTTACACCGCACTCGAATCCGGATTATTGCTGCTTCCAGGCGCTCTCGTCATGGGATTCCTGATGCCGGTAACCGGACGATTATTCGACCGCTTCGGAGCGAAATGGCTTGCCATCATCGGTATGGTCATTACAATCGTAACGACGATTGGCTTCATCGATCTGACCGATTCGACCAGCTACACATACTTGGTTCTGATGTCCACTGGACGCCGGATTGGTATGGCTCTGCTCATGATGCCAATTCAAACAGCAGGTCTGAACCAGCTGCCACCAAGACTCGGTCCTCATGGTACAGCCATCTCCAATACGGTCAGACAAGTCGCTGGCGCGGTCGGTACTTCATTACTCGTAAGTGTCATGACCAGTCGTACAACGACACATGTACAGGATATGATCGCGAGTGGTGCTGCGAACGGCTTGTCCCGCGAACAATTGGCGATGGAGTCCATGATTCAGGGAATCAACGATGCTTATGTCGTTATTATCGGCATAGCAGTAGTAGGGCTCGCACTCTCTTTCTTTATCAAACGTACGAAGCAGGCCACTGAAGAAGAAGTGAAAATGCCTGTTAGACAGAAAGTTTCCATGAATTCGAACTAAACTGAGAATGATAGTAACCTAAAAAAAGCGGCAGATCAGGACGAACTTTATGTCCTGTCTGTCGCTTTTTACTTGAATTAACGTTAGCCTAACCTTATTTGAACATCTTCAGCGGTAAATGCGTCAAGGACTGTCCTGGAGCAGAAGTGGACAGATTTCGTTCAAGCTCAAACGTGTTCACAGCTTCTAAACGATCAACTCTCTCTACAAAAGCAGTTAATACAAGAGTGAGCTCCATCCTTGCCAGCGGTGCCCCGAGACAAAAGTGCGGGCCATTACCAAAGGTGAGATGTTTTTTATTGTTACGACGGTGAATGTCAATTTCAAACGGATTATCAAACATACGCTCATCCATGTTCGCTGCGCTCATCCAGGAGATGACTACATCCCCTTTTTTCAGATCCACACCAAGCAGCTGGTTGTCCTTCTTGACGGTTCGATGTCTTTTCGCATTATGGAATCGGTAACGTAGCATTTCTTCCACAGCAAGCGGAACCAGTTCCGGGTTCTGTCTTAACTGGCTGTATAGATTCCCCTCGTCGTACAAGAAAGAATAAAATGTGCTTGAAACCATATGGCTGGTTGTTTCAATGCCGGCTCCGAGCAGAAGCATCGTTGTCCGAACAACTTCATCTTCCGTGAATTTCTCTCCCTCAACGTCCACATTCAACAAATCGGTAATAATATCTTCACCGGGATTCTCCCGCTTCTTCACTACGAGTGGATACAGAAATTGATAATACTCCTGAGCAGCAGCCTGTTTCTTTATTTCACTTTCTTGCGCGTTCTCTTCAGAGGTAGGTTGGAACAGGATGTCCACCCAGCTTTTAAACCGGTGGCTTTCCATGAGCGGAATCCCGAGCAGGTCCGCCATGACCATGGCAGGCAGTGGAGCAGCAAGCTTCTCGACGATATCTATAGTTGTATTAAACTCAAGGTCTTCCACCAGCTGCTTCGCAATGTTGCGAATACGAGGTTCCCAGTTTTTGAGACTGCGGGGTGTAAAGGCTGCAGATAACAATGAGCGGCTTTTTTGATGTCTTGGCGGGTCAATACTTGAAATGTTTAATTTGTCCGGAGGTGTGCCTTCCTTGTTTTTCGCCCCAACAGCTATGGTTGTTCGGGTTCCCTCAGCGGAGAAATATTCATGATTGCTTAGAACCTGTTTAACATCATCATACCTAAATACATTCCAGGTATCGGTATCCTCATGGTAGTGCACTGGGCTTTCGGACAACATTTTTTGATACCATTGGATGGGAAAAAACTCCTCGGATCTGGACTGAAATCCGGTGATATCCTCAACTCGAATCACTTCTTTGTACATGCTGATGCCACCTCCTGGAATATTTTTTGATTGAATGCTAGTAGTAGAGTAAAGGTTCTTGCCTTGGAATTATCGTAAAGGCCACTCCTCCTTCTTCGGTACATGAATTGACAGTTCAGCACCTAGTTAAATTTTATACAATTCGTCTATTTTATGATATAAACCATTTGAACTAAATTAAAAACCCTCTATAATAAGAGGGTTTAAATTATACGATTCGTATATTAAGTAGTTTGATATGTTGTTTACCAGCTATTTTGCAGTCTTGATCATTCCGTTCATTTCAATAAACCACCAGCATGATTGAGCAATCGTTCTTGATTGCACCTGTTCAGATTCGGAATCAAAAGCAGCTTGAAAGGCTGTTAACGTAATCCTCAGCATTGAAAAATTAAGCGTCTCTTCCCGAAACAGGGACCATAGTCCTTGGGTTAATTCCTTGGCCTGGATGGATACGTGCGATTTCTGAATAGATCGGTTGAACTTCTCCAGCTCAGCAAGCAGATGCTGCTTATCCGGTACAGTCTGCTTGAATTCAGGATCGATAACAGCCAGACTCGCTGCATCAATCATATGCTCCTGCTTGTCCACCATGTCTTTCAGCAGAACCTCGGTATAGTTCAGGAGCTTGGGCACGAGTGCTTTCCAGTGAGGCTGATTCAGATGGAAGTTTCTCCAGGTATTCGAGATCTGGTGAACCATGCCGAAACAAAAAATGGCCCCTTCGCAGGCGTATGGCCTTACCTCTTCACCAAATAACTGCACAAGTCGTCCAGCAAGCCAGTTTAACTGGATTCGTGTGAGATTTTCGACATCAAATTCCCCTGAATAAAATCCTGTCCAGAACAACTCAACCACTCGCTGTTTATCCGGGGATATCATCGGCACCACGATCTGTTCTACCAGCAAGTCAAAGTCAGAGTTATGATTTTGTGCCTCGAGTTCCTGACGAATCATCATATCTTCCTGGATACGCTGCTCAAGGATCGCAAGAACACAATCATCCTTGGAATTGAAAAATTTATAAAATGTGCCTTTCGATACACCTGAATGATCAAGGATCATTTGGATGGTTGTATTAGACACGCCATTTTTCTCAAAAAGCATAAGTGCCGTGTCCAATAGCAGTTGTTTCCGTTTATTCATTAGGTAAGGACCTCTCAATCTGCCAACTTCTCCATATCATCCTGCAATTGAATTAGCCGTGTACGGATTGCTTCCATACGACTCTTCACTTCGGCTATTTTACTCAGCAGTTTTAGCTCCATGTCGGTGTCCAGTGATGAGATTGAACTTGAACCATCCTCTAGGGATGTCCTGAGCTGATTCAATTCAGATTCGTATTTGATCTGCTGCCTTTCGGCTTGTTTCAATTCGTCTTCCGCCGCACCGATCTGGTACTCCAGATAGGATATATCGGACGAGCTAGCTTGGGTTAATCGCTGTGAATAGGTCATGGTTCACCTCCACTTTTCCTTTTTAGAATGCATCCATCGCTTTGGCAAGATCATATGGCTGAATATCAATATCCAGCTCCTGATTCAGAGCCAGCTTCGCTAACTGGCTGCCGATAAAGGGACCCATCGTTAAGCCTGAAGCACCAAGTCCGTTGGCTGTGATCAATCCCTCCCATCCAGGAACATACCCCATTACCGGAAGAAAACCTGGCGTAAACGGCCGGAAACCAACTCTGACCTCCTGAAACGTGCTGTTCGACAAACCAGGTGCGAGTTCCAACCCTTTATTCAAGATTTCCTGCATACCGCCCGGCGTGATTCTGGTATCGTAGCCTTCAATTTCATTTTCATGTGTGGCCCCGATCACGATTTTGTGCTCGCCAAAAGCCAAAAGATATTGATCAGAAGGTGGCATAACCACTGGCCAGCTTCCTGTCTCTTCCTGATCGGATACCTGCAAATGCATAATTTGTGCTTTTTGGTAATGAACCTTAAAGTGAATACCCAGAGGCTTCATGATCGAATTGGCCCATGCACCAGCACATACAATTACTTCATCTGCCAGGAAACGCTCTGTATCCACTGACACTCCTGTTACCCGACCAGAATCAAATAGAAGAGCAGCATCCCCATGAACGAGAACGGCTCCATTCCGCTGCGCGGATCGAATTAAGGCATCTCGCAGGGCACGACCATCTATGCGCGCTGCGCCGCTAATGTATACCGAATGATATTGTTGATCCAACAATGGAAATCGTGCATGCGTTTCCTCTTCGTTAAGCCTTGTAATGTCCCCAACTTCCGGTGCATCTGCTCTTCGAAGATGGGCACGCTCCTCCATCTTGCCGATCTTTTCGATATCCGAATGAATACTCAATGCCCCCACTCGGGCATACCCGGTTTCCGTTTCTCCCTCGCTCTGCAGTTCTTCAATAAGTCCGGGATAAAAGCGTGCACCGGCCTTGGCAAGCTGGTACCAATCCTGATTACGCCGTTGCGACAACCACGGGCAGATGATACCTGCGGCAGCATCCGTAGCTTGTCCGATATCACCACGATCCACGAGGATGACTCCCGCACCACTTTTTGCTAACTGATAGGCTGTCGAAGCCCCCAGTATTCCTGATCCTACTACGATGACTTTCTTCATGCTTGCATCCCTTTCCTCTATCACTGCTTCCATTATAGCGTATACTGTTTCGCATCCGATTAGCAAGAGTTGCCCATTTCAGTACGGCAAACTAAAAGGTTTTCGCTCTATGATGCCATGTTTCAATCGTGTCGTTTAAAATAATGTTAATTATGTAATATAATTCAAGTTAGGTTTCTTTTAATGCTGTATCCACGCCATTAATTCACAAGATCCTTTAACGAAAAGAGGAATTACACAACGATGCCGAAACCTAGCATGGAGAATCCGCTGGATGCCGATATGCCACTAATGATTACAGGGCAGATCCAGATGAATGCTGATGAATTCAAGCATTGGAGCGACCATTCACGGGATTACACCATTGTACAATGCATCGGAGGAACCGGGCGAATCGCAGCCAAAAATCATGAATTCCTGATCCGTGAAGGAACCGCTCTTATTATGTTCCCTGAAGTTGCCTATCGTTATCACAATCTGAGTGATTCATTATTGTTTGATTGTCTTACGTTTAATGGCTATTTGTTGCCCCGCTTTCTGCATACCTTGCAGATCGGGGAGCTGCGCGCCTTCAAGCCGGATGGAATGCTTCATATCCTGCTGCATGAAATAACGCTGGCGCTGCAGTCCCGGCACAAGGATCAGATCTGGCACGTATCCGCATTGCTCTACATGCTTCTGGTAAGATTGACGATCGAAGGAGATCGTTATGGTGCTGTTGAACGCTCCGATGCACGCCTAAAGCTTGGCGGACTCGTTACTTTTATCAAACAGAATTATCATGAGGATATCTCGCTTTCCATGCTGGCCCAGCAGATGAACGTCACCGAACAGCACTTAAACCGGATATTCAAGAAGGAATTTCAAATGACTCCGCTTGAGTACCTGACACGTTATCGTCTGCTGAAAGCCAAGGAAATGCTCATCCAGAATGATGCCATTACCGCTCATGATATTGCCAAAGCAGTCGGTTTCAACAGTGCCAGTTACTTTGGTTCCGTATTCAAGAAATACGAAGGAATCTCTCCAATTGAGTTACGCAAGCAGTACCTGGGTTAGAGAATGTCCACATCGATCTCAGCCAGCGAGGATAACCGCAGATCATGCAGCTGGAACTCCAGATCGCGGGTTACCTCGTTCGGCACAATGACGCAGCGAATCCCCGCAGCCTTTGCTGCTTTTAGCCCATTAGGCGAATCTTCGAAAACAACCGCTTCCGAAGCTTCGATTCCCAGACTGTGCAGAGCCAGAAGATATAATTCCGGATCTGGCTTGACCCGCTTGACATCCTCAGCCGTATGAATGACCGCAAATTGTTCGAATATACCCAGCTTGTGCAGATAGCCATGCACCCAATCGCGCGTGGAGCTTGAAGCAACGGCAAGCTGAATCCCCTTTTCACGAGCTATCCGAAGCAGTTCATGCACTCCTGGAAGGATCGTTGCCTGTCCCAGGTAGGATGTATATTTTTGTTCCGATAACAGCTTGATTTGATCATGATCAATCGATTTTTGCAGTGCCTGTTCCAAGTACAGAAACGGATGAAACTCTTCGAAATCCGTTCCCACATTTTTGCACCAGAGATCCAGTCCCAGTTCAATTCCATGCTCCTGGTAAATATCCCGGAAGGCATAATACCAGGGCGTCTCCGTGTCCAGGATCAGTCCGTCAAAATCCAATATAAAGGCTTTTATCATTAACCTCTCCTCCCTCCATTAATCGGCAGGGGAAATGGCTTAGAAGCGTGCAGTCAAGTCAGGGCTTGTAACTTCCAACGACAAAAAGCGGCAGGTACAACCTGTTCCCGTTGGTGACTGTGCAACCACGCCAGCCTGAATCTCCCCCTGAAGCGGCATGCCGAAGTAGCGAATTAGTTTCCACTCTTCCCCATCAGGTGAATAAAAAAATGAAATGCAGCCCTCCACCTTGCGAATGCGCAGATATGGATCAGATACGGGAACTTCAACCGAATTGCAGTCATCAGAAGAACCGTCCCGGGTAACCACCGACACAATGGTAGCCGCTTTTCCATCATACTCAAAACAAAGCTTGCACCAGTTGCGTTCATCTGCCATGATCATCAGACATCCGGAGTCATACTGATGTTTCATGTTCACGGTTAATTGAGTGGTAAGTTCAAAATCATCCGGAACTGGTATCGCCAGAAATGGTGCGGATGCACGGACGTTAATGCCCGCAGGGTCTTGGAAAAAGTCTGTATCTGCCTGAGCCTCCACAATAAGTACCCCCTCTTCTGTGAAAGACCAGTTTTCAGGTTCATTCATCCAGTTCATTTGGCTTCGCTTTTCTGTTGTGAATACGTTAGACATCTCGTAACCTCCCAAGTTTGTTTTCTGTATTACATATTCTTCCGATATACAGAAAACCCCTTCTCCTACATATTTTTGTAAGTTTCGATCACTTGGGTATGTTTCTGTGGATCAGGCAGGAATAACATAATGACCATCAGGATAACGTACAGTACAAGAATGACGCTGAACAAAAGTACGGGATGATGATGATATAGCAGCCCTGTCAGGTAACCAGATGGAATGGCAGTCAGTGTCATAACCGTCTGTACGGCAGAGAACATATCGGCTTTTTCATGTGTGCCCAGTCTGTTCATGAGCAGGGAATCCCGATACGTCTGCAAAATAAAATTACCAGCTGCAAGCACAATCAGGGTCAGGAACAGCATCGCTATGTTTCCAACAGGTATCAACAGAAACAGCACGGCTCCGATTGTACTTAATATGATGGAAAACCCTACATACTTCTCCTCTGATCGTTGTTTCAGGCGTGGAATGATGACCAGATACAGCAGCATGACTGTTAATGCCGTCACTACCGGGATAAACGAAATCACACGATCATCAAACTTGAGCTGTTCCTTAAAGAAGATGACTTGAAAAAAATTCAGCTGCAGAATCAGATTGGAAAGCACAGTAATCAATATGATCGGAAAAAGTCTTCGTTTATAAAACGATCTGCCGAACAGTCGCAAACTTGAAGCAAGACTGTGCAGCACCCTCGTTTGACTATGCATGCCCATCAGCTCTTTTCCAACCTCGGTTTCATCGGTATACCGGTTGCGAATGAAGAACATCGCGGTCATCAGAATTCCTCCGACGAAATAGATGCTGGCCAGCGTTGGCACAATACCAAAATCGGCAATAACTACGCCGGCAATCGGCGTTAATACCCCCGCTGCCGTGATAATCATGTTTAGAATGCCGAACACTCTGGATCGCTTATGTTCCTCGACATCCTCAATGATCAGACAGTTGAAGGATACCGTCACGAATTTTGAAGTGGCATTCAGAAGATAAGCAATTAGAAACAGCCAGAAATTATGAGAAAACGCCCAGATGAACATCGGAATACTCCACGCAACCAGATCAAAGATCAGCGTCGTCCGTTTCCGGCCCAGCTTGTTCGTAATTGAACCGGCAAACAATTGAAATATAAAGGCAAAATATAGATTCACCGAATTGATCAAACCGATTTCGATGTCCGAAAGTCCGGCTTCCTTCATATATAAAGGAGCATAAAACAGGACAATCGTGCCCGGGATGGCCCATACCGGTTCAAGTAAAATGGAATACCGCGGGTTTCTCGGCAAATCCTGAAGCAGCTTCACTCCATATCCCCCTCTTTCTGCGGACCTTGCCGCTGCGGATGGTTATGCATCGCAGCGGCAATCCCGAGACTTCTATACTCCTATAAAATGAGAGCTGTTTTGACCGAATTCATCGGCAGGGGTTCACCAGTACGCAGATGATACCCCACTGTACCGTTGAATGCCTCCTCGTAATCAGACAGCAGCTCCTTGGCTGTCACCATGCGCTCCAGTTCCGGAATGCTTTGCGCGAATTTCAATGCCGTACTAATCATCGAATGTACGGCTACGGCGCCAATAATGCTGATTCCATCATTAATAACATCCGTTGATTTGAATGTCACCTTATAGCTGTCGTCATAGCCCATGGGAATGATTCTTCCCCCTTTGGCAATCATCTCAAATCCAACATGAAGCTGATTCCCTACCGCATCGACTACGATGTCGAACTTTTTGTTGTTATTGATTTTATATACATTATCGAGAGTCAGTTCCTGAGGATAGAACACATGATCAGCAATGCCTGAAGCAAACTCTTTGCGGTACGGATCTACTTCGGTGCCAACGGTGAGCCGTGCCAATCGTTTGCTTACGAGCTGACACAGGGAACCAATGGCGCCTGAACCCAGAACGAGCACCGAATCACTTGGCTTAACCCCTGCTTTCATAAACGTTTGCAGCACACAACCAAGCGGCTCAATCATCATCGCTGTCTCCCAGCTCATAGAATCCGGAATTGGGTAGATATATTTCTCATCTCCCACATAATATTCCGCAAATGTACCGTGCGTGGTCATGCCTACCTGATAGTCATCGAAGTTTTCGCAATAGATGAACAATCCTTCACGGCAGTAGGAGCAGGTTCCACAGGATTGAGTGGGATCAATCAGAACGCGGTCCCCTACCTTAAATCCACGGACTTCAGGGCCCACCTCCACAACCGTACCCACACCTTCATGGCCGATAATCGTTCCCTTGTTTGCCGGGACTTTGCCTTTGACAATGTTCAGATCCGTGCCGCAGATGCCTGAGCCATAAATTTTGACTTTAACCTGGTTCGGTTTCTGGATGCTTGGTTGTTCAACCTCAAGTAACGCTACCTGTTTATGATCTTGATATACGAGTGCTTTCATGGATGATTCCTCCTAGTCGATTCCCTGTAGGGATGAAGTTATAAACGTTTTCGAACACGTTATCGAGCAAGATGCTCCTGTTTACGCAGCTCTTTCCAGTCCGAAAGGGTCTGCAGTAGTGCTTCTTCCACCCATAGCAATTCTTCCCGAGTATGGGCATCCGAGAAAATAAAGTATCCTTTAGTGAAAATGCCGAAGTGTGCCATTTTCTTTACGATAAACTCACGGAAGGGATCCGATTGGAAGTTATCCTCCGTAATCGAGTGAATGTAGAAGCTTGCATAGGTACCCTTCAAGGCCAATTGGTCCGTCAGCCCAAGAAGCACAAGTTCTGCCTCGATCAGATCCATGATTCGGATGGTGGCATCCCTCCAGCTTGGCCATACCTTGGCAGCTTGCATCAATCGTTCACATGCGATGGCTGCTGCAAGTGCAGTGGTCTCACTGGAATGCGCATTGCTGAATCTGACTTGTCCTGCCAAGGACATCAAATGCTCGGGTCCCATCACGGCAGCGAGGGGCAATCCGTTCGCCATTCCTTTGGAGATACAGAGCAGATCCGGCCAGATGTCATACTCTCCTGCTGTGGCCTGCTTGCCCATACGGATGCCCGAAGTGACTTCATCAAAAATCACAATGATATCCAATGATCGGCAAAGGGAAACGACTTGCTCCAGCTGTTCACGCTTCCATTCATTGGGACAGAGCACTATGCATGCGATGTCTTCGGGGGACGCTGTGATCTGAGCTTCAATTCGCTCTGGTGAAGGCTTGTCCACCCAAATCGTTGTACGTTCAATATCAACTGGTATACCGCGCTCTTTCGTTTCCCGACCATAATAACCATAAGCTGACCAGTCATGCCACCCGTGATAGGCTGTTGCAATCACTTTGCTTTTGCCGCTTCCTGCCCTAGCCAGACGCACGGCTCCACTGACAGCATCCGCACCGCTCTTCGTGAACCGCAGTGAAGGGTATCGCCCACCAAACCGCTGGAGGATCAAGTCAGCACATTCCAGTTCAATGTCAGCCGGAATGGAATAGCTTGTCCCTTTTTTCAACTGATGAATGACGGTTAATTGAACTTCATGCCGTGCATGTCCCCAAGGAGCGGTACCCATGGCCATCTCGCAATCCAGCCATTCATTCCCATCAATATCGATAAAGCGGGAATTCCGTGCTTCCGCACAACACACGGGCGTGTAGCCTGGAAACAACCGTTCAGGCGCTTTGGCAAGTGTACTGCATCCGCTCGGAATAACCTTTTCGACGTGCGCAAGCCACTCCAGATTCCGGGTAAACCTTACGGCACGGTCCAGCGTGCTCTCTTTTGATTTCACCTATAGTCCCTCCCTGTATACTAGGTTTAATGGTTAACGAACCTTGGTTCCAGGCCAGCAGCCATCATAGATTCGATCCATCGTAATGACATTGCCATACAAATCGATAATCAGATCCTTGGCCCGGTGCGCATGTCTCATCTCGATCCAGTACCGGTTTTCCAGCAAACGGGCGAAATTGTCTACCAAAAACAGCAACCGGTTCTCACTATGAATCAGTTCCTTGCCCAGTACCTGCGGCAGCCAAATGGCCCCGTTTGAATTGAAGCGGTTGGAATAATCACGTACCTCTGTAATAGGTGCAATCTCAGCTTCCTCAAGCTTGGTCCAGAACGTATCGGCATCACTACGTACTTCAGCGAGATCAATGCCGACGATCGGCAGATGTTGGTGCTCGGGTTGGTTACCCAGCTGTTCTTTCAAGTGACTGAACACAAACGGCCAAACATCGGCCTCGATCTCACTCCCCCACTTTTTCCAGAAGCGGGCCAAATTATTTTTCCGGTTGAAATTCCGATGAATGCCGCTGCTGCGCTCCCAATGATAAGCACGAATGTTCGGGTTAATGACCGTATCATATCCGGCTGCACGTGCACGCATCTGGTAATCAAAATCTTCATATCCATTGAAGAATTTCTCATCCAGGGTACCGATCGTCTCGTAGACTTCCCGCTTCATGCCGAACATGGCGAATACAACCAGCTGCACCGAGAACGTCTCTTTCGGAATATCTTCAGGGGATGCATTGAGGAAAAGGTGCCTGCCGATGGTGTCTGCAAAAGCAATACCACAGTGCTGCACGCCCCCGGTTTGCGGATACAGCAGGACACCGCCAATCATGCCGATGGTAATATCGCTATCCAGCGTCTCTCTCATCATGGACTGCCAATCCGGCTGTAAAATCGTATCGGAATCCAGGAAGAAAATATAATCTCCCTCAGCTCGCCGCAGTGCACTATTAATGGATACCGCGCAACCGAGTGGAAAATCATGCTGCAGAATTTCAATCGTTACCCCTTCACGAACTTCCTGCTTCAGTTTCTCCAGATGCTGAAAGACTGCCGAGCCGGAACCATCGTTGATGAAGATAATCTGTGTGGACGGGCTAACCGTCCGAAGCAGTGAATCGGTGAACAGGTTCAGAATGTTATAGTCCTGGTTAACTGGCACAATAATTGTGTAAAGCATGGGATCCCTCCTATTGAATGTGATGGAAAGCGATCAAGCTGTTAACTCTGGAAAATATGTCCGGATACCAGCCTCCTTGTTCCGAATTTGCTGTCTTAATTTGGTAAATGTTTGGGTCTACTAGAAATTTATATCATTTATTGTAATTATGAAATCTCAAATTCTGAACTCTATTAATATTTGAATATGAACAAACATAAAAACACCTCTGGAGTGATTCCGCACTGCCTGTGCGGTTGACTCTCCAGAGGTACTTTTCAGAAGTGGAAAAGCAGCTTAGTTTCTGCCGTAATACAGCTTGCGATTGGTGATATCCACCAGGTACAGAATGTCGACACCATTGGCATTACGCTCAACACTAAGTCTCTCAATAGGTTTTCCAGGAGCAATCGACGTTTGGGTCCATCCGCCATTGCCGTCCGGAACCGCCATATATGCACGGTCGGTGCCGCTATATTTCGTATAATAGACCCGGACTTCTGACCCCGTCCACGTAATATCAATTCCCGCTCTTGTTGCCGTGGCATTATATACGGTCTGCTGCGTCCATCCACCTGTATCATAAGAAGCATATTTCACGGAGAAGTTCGTGCTTCCTTCCTCCCGGTATCGGTAGACAATCTTCGGATTGCCTGCTGAATCTACGGCCAGCTTGGCGCTCTGGATTCCCGGTCCCCCTGGATCGCCTCCATCCTTGACGTAGGCCTCGGTTGGAGCAAACGGCTGGACAATATCCACATTACTTAGCGATACGGGTGAAGCTATGACACTGCCATCAGCTTTATAGAAAGTACCTGTTGAAGGTCTGTACTTTACGTAAGACAAATCATGACGTAGTGCGCTCGAAACAAAAGTAGACCATTCAAACAGGATGTGTAAGTCACCTTGCGCATCGAAAACCAGATCATTGGGATAGAATGAACGACCCGCGTTCGCACCGACGATCGCCACTTGGCTCCAGCTGGACTGGGCATTGTTCCAGCGATACAAAATTCCAGGACGATATCCAGTCGTGTCATCGCTTGATCGAATCAAAAGATAGACATCACCATTTGGTGCCGTTGTCAACACGGGATATGTCCCCTTAAACGTAGAGAAGGCAGGCATATCGGAAGAATGGTTTTGCGGGGCGCCTCCTACGGTATCCGACCTGAAGTAACGCCAGCTATCGTTGTGCATGGAGGCAAAGACATGAAATCGACCGCTGCCGTCGCGGGCTATGGAAGGTTGGTTGTGCCCAATGTCATCGCTGTACTGGGCAACGGTACTGCCATTCATCACCGGAATGTTGGACCACGCTCCCGATCCATCCCGTCTTGCGATATTTACCGTATGTGTGTTCTCTGAGCCTCCCGGTCCGTTGTAAGCCAAGTAAGCATACTCATTTCCCGTGCCATAGGTCTCAAGCGGCGTCCACCATCCCGCCTGATTGCTAGAATCCATGGCATAAGGTACCTCCGTGAGTGCTGCTGCGGCCATACCGGTACTCGTTGGCAGTACAGATATGAGCAATGCTGCAGCGGCGCCTATCTTCCAGAACCTGCTTTTTCCCAAGATCATTCGCCTCCTTCATGATTGGTGTAACACGAATTCGTAGAGAAAGGATCCCCGGCCGGGTATAATTAAAGCGCTTACAGTTTACTGGGTGCTTGTTAGCGCCATCATCATGGTAACATGAGTTTTCCGTTGTACGTCATATACAAAATCATGCTTTTGATAGAACAAAATCTTGATATTTAAACCTTAAGATATGCTGGAATAGAACATTTCAACTATTGCTGTTTTGCTAAACGTTTTCGAAATATTCCATCACCAAAAAGACCGAATGGGTTACCATTCAGTCTCCTTGGCTCCGAGGTTTGTGACAAATTGGCGCAATGCATGAGATACCCATTTTCGGGTGTGAATGACTAACTGGATTTCGAGTCTGAATTCGCCATGCTCCAGTGGCAATACGGTGAGTTCCTCCCGCCGGATCTCATCGAGGGCGATCATTTGAGGCAAAAGCGAGATACCCGATCCTGCCATAATGCTTCGTTTAATCGCCTCAGGGCTTCCGAGTTCCAGACCTACTTTGTAAGGAATACCGTTCGCCCTGAGTACTCTCTCCAGGAGTTGTCTATAGTTGCAGGTATCCTCGGGCATAATCCATTCTTCGTCAGCCAGATCGCTCAGTTCAATTTTCTGCTTCTTCGCAAGGGGATGATCTGTGTTAACGATGAGCACCAGCGGCTCTTCCCGGATGGTGATCCACTGCAAGCCTGATTCGGATGAAGCATTCGCGAGAATAAGTCCTACATCGGCTTCTCCCTCTTTTACTTTCTGCAAAATCATGTCTTCCCGATCGGTCTGCAGCCGAATACCCAGTTCAGGATACTGCTTGCGCGTCGTCTGAATCGGGGCAGGAAGAAAATAGGAAGCCAGCGAATCCATCGTTGCGATGGTAAGCGAACCTCCGCCCTGTTTGGTCAGCTTTTCCTGCGAATGTTCATATATCTCCAGGAGTTGTCCGGAGAGCTTGAACAATTCTTCCCCTGCTGAAGTAAGTCGGATTTTATTGTTATTGTAACGTTCGAATAATTTGACCTGATAGATTTTTTCCAGCTTTTGAATCTGTGTCGTTACACTCGATTGTGCGTAGCCAAGCTCTTCTGCCGCCTTGGTGAAACTTTGCCGCACGGCCACTTCACGAAAGGTTTGAAAATAATTCAAATCCATGTTCCTATACCTTCCTTATCAAAATAATCGATAACACCCATCATCTATTATAGTTAACTATGATGCCAATTCCCATGGTAAAGTGAATTTAATGTCATTTCAACATAAATGGAGGCCATATTATGCTAACCGAACAACAGATTCAAGGTATTTATGTACCGGTAATCACCCCTTTTACGAAGGATAATCATCTCGATATCCCTTCCTTTCGGAACTACATCACACATATGGCGAATAGCGGAATTCACGGTTTAGTTATTAACGGTACTACTGGAGAGTCACCTACGGTTTCATGGGATGAAGTGGAACAGCTCGTTCACGTCACGAAGGAAACCTTGCAAAGCATAAATAAAACAATACCCATCGTCGTTGGGACCGGAACCAACGATACAGCATCAACGGTCAAGCGTACACAAATGGCTGGTGAACTCGGTGCGGATGCCGTTCTTGTTGTCACTCCCTACTACAACAGACCGACAGAGGAAGGCATTTATGAGCATTTTCGTGTGACTGCCGAAGTGGGAGTACCCGTTATCGTATATGAAATCCCTGCACGCACGGGTGTCCGTGTCTCGGTGGATACGATGAAAAGAATAATGAACTTAGACGGGGTTATTGGCCTTAAGGACAGTACCAATGGTGTGGAATTAATGTCGGAGCTGGTACGAAGCGGATCCAAACCAATCCTGTGCGGAGATGATGCATTCTTTTACGATATGTTAAGTGAAGGTGCTGCTGGTGGCATGCTGGCATCTGCCAATATTAACACGGAGCAATTCATTGAGGTGTACGATCGCTTTAAAAATGGGGACAAAGAGGGCTCGCGTGAGCTGTTTACTCGAGTCGCTCCTTTTATTGACCATCTCTTTGCAGAGCCCGCTCCTGCCATGATCAAATGGCTGCTTGTCAATCAAGCAATCATTACTTCCGATCAACTGCGCCTGCCGCTGATGCCGGCATCTGAGCAATTAAAAGCGAAGATGGATCAATACATGGTGAGCAGTAACGCAGTAATCTAGACACATCAATAACTACAGTAAATAGACATTCAAAAAGCCGCAGATCTGCGGCTTTTTGAATATGCTCTATACAATTCTAAACACAAGCGTTAGCTGAGAGATGCTATCCATTTGATGAATAATTTAGGATAAGAGCTTCACCAGTCTGTTCATCATAACTGATCCAGAGCTCGTCGCCGATCTCTACACCGAATACAGGATCGATCGACTGATAAATTTCATAGATCTGTCCACCTCGGTCCACAGTAATCTGCGCCAAGGGGCGCTCGCCGGCTGTTATACCTTCATACATGACGGTGCGAATCGTGGCTGCACCCTGTTTGCCTTTGGCTAAACGAAAATCACGCTCATAATCTTCACGTTTCATATGCATTGGAATCCGCGTTCCGTTCTGAACAACAGTACCCGATGGTACGAACAGGCTGTTTGTTTTGCGTATACTGTCCTCACCGCTTGTTATCATCAAATCCATGACGAGCAGCTCCCGATCCAGGAACTCCGTCTCCTTCTTCTCCAGTCGGACAACTTCTGCCTCCAGCGCCAATTGATCGGCAAGTTCCGAAGTACCCACACCATAACTTTGAAGGCGAGCCTGGCCTCCAACCAGAATCAACGTTGCCTCGGTTCCTACACGGTAGCTGAAGCCCGGAGGCTGCACAACCGGCACCTCGTATTCTTCTTCATCCGCTGTAAAATGGAGCAGGAGGACCTTGCCGCGATTGAGGAATCCATAATGATCAATACGTTCAAGAACAGCATGATGTATGGTTGATGGCATCTGGCGCTGTAAATCCTCATCGGATATCAACATGGCCTTGTCCTTTTCCCGATTATAGCTGATAACTACCTGATCGCCGATACGATTAGCATTCAGGAGAGAGATAACCTTTTTGAGTTCAACCTCCTTCTGTTCGCCTTCCAACTCGAAACGAATTTTGAAGCGAACCAGCGGCTGATTGTTGACGTAGGTGCCTGTCTCTGCCATCTCCATGATCGTACCATTCAACAGTTCACCCTCGTTAATCAGCTGCGTTCGCCTTTTAAATATTAGTGGCAGGACGAACTGTGGCACGATGATTACTAACAGCGGAATGGCGAGCCAAACTGCCCAGTTGAGGACAAGAACCCCACCTTCACCGATATGACCTAGGAAACCACGGAAGGATAACTGTCCTTCATTCGCTGTTTTGATCCATTCGAGCATCTGGTCCTTCGTCTGCATATGGAATAGTCCTGTCTCCACGTTCATGGCGCCTGCCACCTGTTCACCGGCGGAATAATAGAGCGTATCATCTTCAAGAGCTTTGTAAAATTGAACGTCCGTGTTCTCCAGATCCTGATATGTTAATTGCCCAACCAATGCTCCTGCATCCATGAATGACTTTTTCTTTTCATTGTAGATATAACCGCGAACTTCACCTTGTTTCTCATCCTCCATGGAAGATCCAACAATGAAAACCTCCTGGTCATTCAATAAGAATACACTGGCTTGGTATACCGGTTTGGGAGTATTAACGACAGATCCCCACTCATTCGTTTTTGCGTTATAGAAACGGACTTGTTTGGGATTGGAATCCTCGGCGCGAACCAACCGGGTGTTATCAATGCCAAATGATTTGGCAAACGCATTGGAAGCCTGTTCCTGTGCGAGGGTAATACCTACATCCTCAGGCTGGATCTTCACGGCCGGAAGGCCATCCTGTTGAAGAATTCCACTTACATGGGCCCTTTGGCCATGTTCAAGTACCAATTCAAATAAAGGAACAGGCAGCTCGTTTTTGAAGCTCCTGTCTAAGTCAGAGATATTTTCCGGATCCGATGGAAGTACATCTGGACTATTAAGAATCACTTTTTTTACTTCTGCGTCCCTGACCTCTGCAAGGTATGTCGTTGAACCTGATGTTTCTCCATTCACAATGAGCCTGCCACGCCATGCGTGCACACCTGCCCAAGGAGTATCGAGCTGCATTGTACTTCGGGCTAATTCTGTCACTTCTCCCGTATCCCGTACGTGAGTCAGCTGTAAGCTCTGACTGCTATCTAATGTTGGGATGATCACACCGTTATTCTGATATGCAGCTGCTGCTAATGGACCTTGAGAATTGGCACGGATCATTTGTTCTTTGATCAGGTTTCCCGTGTTAGCCTCATACATGTGGAGCCTCGAATACATGCCGTCCCTTTCATCCGTTAAAGCTGCAATTTTGTTCCCGCCATCAAGATAATACATGCCTGTCAGATTGGAGTATTGATCTTGGACTCGCATAACCCCGCCTCGATAATCATTCCAGATCTGTACCGTCAGGATCATCGCAGGAACAAATATTACGAGAAGTATAAACGGAATTCTATTCTTCTTTTTCATAAAACTCCCCCCTTTCGCACATCTAAACATTATTCATAATTTTCATCGTATACGCAACTTTTTTAAGTTCAGAAACGAAAAAAAGCCGCGAATATCGCGGCTTCTTCTGAGTCAAACCAATATGGAGATGAGGATCGGCAGTGAGATCAATGACAGGACGGAGCTCATAACAAAGGATGATGCCGTCTCCACCTCAAGTGTATCGAATCTGGATGCAATCATCGCAGCCACGGCTGAACCTGGGAAGGATACCAGCAGGATGACCATAGTCATGTCGGTTGATGATAGTCCCATCAATAATGCAAACATGTACGTAAACAATGGCAGGGCAATCACCTTCAACAGCGAAATGCTAATGGCATTCAGGCTGAATTTGATCCGGTTAATGCCCACCGTTACCCCGATTGCAAACAGGGCTGCTCCGGATGTTATGCTACCGATCTGGTCAAAGGAGCTTTGAAGCAGCTGAGGTGACTGGAAGCCAACAAGTGTCAGGATCACACCCAGAAGCGGAATGCAGGCAAGCGGTTCTTTCAGACCATGGATGATGGAATGGATCGTAAGTTTAAACAAGCTTTCGCCATGACCACTCTGCTTGCCCTCTTCCGTTTTCTTCCCCACAGAACTGACAATGGTCGCGATTGGATCAAGCAGCGCATTAACTACGATCCCCGTAATTGCAATTGGAATAGTGACTTCAGCGGCACCGAACAGGTTACCCAGCACCGGAATCCCCATAAATGCAAACGAAGGTTGTGTAGCATTCAATGAAAAGATCGATGACTGGCTAAGATTGACTTTGAAAATGAAACGCATCACCAGCAGCAGCACCACATAGAAGCCGATAATCCCGAGGAATATGGTCATGAAGAATGGCCACTTGTCAATCAGGGTCTCTTTTTTCGTCGTCGTGATACCAATGAACAAATGCGCCGGCAGCGCAAACTTGGTCACCAGTGTATTCAGGCCTTTGGAGGATGCGGAGTTAAATACTTTGAAATAGCCTCCAAAAAAACCGAGTAAAATTACGAAAAATATAGGAATTAATATAATAAAAATGTCACTTACTGACATGTTGGTCAAACCTCCATTTATGATCTGAGCATTTGCAACACTTCAACAAATGACAAAAATTTTGATCATGTGATATGTTATTTTCAATTTTGGACACAGCCAAGGAATACCTGTACGCATGGACAGGTATTCTCTCGGTGTGACGTATTGTCATATTCAAATTATTGCGGGTTCACAGTTATCAAACTGCTGCAAGGATCGGTCTATATACAGGGTGCCACATGGCATCCTTAATCGCCTCTTCCACGTTTTCGAGTTGACGGCCGGCGACACCGTCTTCGATTGCTGCTTTCGCTACAGCCACCGCCACTTTGTAAGAAACATCCTGCAATTCTTTCACCCTTGGCAGGAGTGGAGCTCCTGGTTCAGAAGAATCTACTGCACCTGCTACCGCGATTGCCGCTGCGGTAAACATATTCTTCGTAAATTTCGAAGCTTTGGCTACAATCGCTCCCAGTCCCAGACCAGGGAAAACAAACGCATTGTTGGATTGACCGATTTCAAACTGAATGTCATTATACATTACAGGTTCAAACGGGCTTCCTGTTGCGATCAATGCTTTGCCATCCGTCCATTCAATCAGGCTTTTTGGAGCTGCTTCCGCAAGGGATGTAGGATTGGACATCGGCATGATGATAGGACGTTCCACATGCTTGGCCATTTCCTTCACAACCTGTTCGTTGAAGGCACCTGTAACACCTGATGTACCAATCAGAATGGTCGGTTTAATACGAGTAACAGCTTCAAGCAGATTAACCTGTCCCTTTTCATCCCGATTCCAGTCTTGGATCTCGTCCGCTTTGCGTACATATGGCTTTTGGTACTCAAACAATCCTTCGATCTCGTCCGTCAAAATACCGCGATAGTCGAATGCCCAGAACCGGTTTTCCGCTTCCTCCTGCGTAAGTCCTTCTTCCATCATGGCATCTCTGATCTGATCCGCATTACCAATCCCGGCAGCCCCTGGGCCAAATACCAGTACGCGATGCTCACGAAGTGGTACACCTGTAACCTGAACGCCTGACATTACAGCAGCCAGTGTGACAGCACCCGTTCCTTGGATATCATCATTGAAGGTGAGCAGCTCTTCTCCATATTTATGGATGATGTTTCTGGCATTTACGCTGCCCATGTCTTCCCAGTGAAGCAGAACGTCGGGGAACCATTTGGTCGTTTCCTTCACAAAAGCTTCAATAAACTGATCATACTTCTCACCGCGGATACGTTCATGACGATTCCCTACATATAATGGATCATTCAACAAAGTAGGATTGTTTGTTCCAACATCAAGTACCACAGGGAGTACTCGGCTAGGATCAACCCCTACGGCAGCGGTGTACACCGCCAGTTTACCGATGGCAATGTTAATGCCGCCCACACCCCAGTCTCCGATACCGAGAATGCTTTCCGAGTCGGTTACCACAATGAGATCCACGTCTCCAGCTTGCAGACCACTGTTCCGGAATGCCTCCTCCAGGCCGTCCATATCGTTAATGGAGAGGTAGACACCACCAGGTCTGTGGTATTGATGGCTATATTCCTGAATTGCTTGCCCGACCGTAGGTGTATATACAATCGGCAGCATTTCACTTAGGTGTTCTTTCAATAATCGAAAAAATAAAACAATGTTTCGGTTAAACAAGTCATTTAGCATGATGCTTTTACGCAAGTTATCAGACTCATTTTGCAGCTGCTGATAAACCCGGCTCACCTGTTCTTCAATATTTAAAACCATCGGCGGCAAGATGCCGTTCAGGTTCAGTTCTTTTCTCTCTTCTTCGGTAAAGGCAATACCCTTGTTCAGAATTGGATTGGATAGAACTTCTTTACCTCTTAATTGTGTTTTCAGATTCCCGCTCGGATCAACAAAAAATGTGTTCATTACGAATAGCCTTCTTTCATGATGTCTCTTTAGTTTCTTTTTAACACTAGGTAACTT
>NZ_JBYTCE010000023.1:0-111981 GCF_058789975.1 Paenibacillus sp. FW104-T2
TCTAGCGCCGATGGTACTTGGACCGAAGGGTCCTGGGAGAGTAGGACGCTGCCAAGCAAAGAACCACTGCCGATGAACTTCGGTGGTGGTTTTTATTTTATATTCAATTATGATTATTATAAGAATGACTATTAAATAAATACAAGAGGAGGCACTATTCAATTAGAATAGTGCCTCCTTATATTATGAATCATAAACACACTTTTAGTTAAGAAATATATAGGGACCTACCCGGTGGGGATGTTGCACTAATTCATTTTTTTTTACTTAAGATGAAATTCTCATCTATTTGTGACCTCTTATATGTTTACGACCAGTTAGCAGCCTGAGGCTCTTTTTTCTTGCGGAGATGGAGTAATCGGGAACGTTTGATGCGCTCCTTTTTCTGATTCTCTAATAATTGTTTAACGCCTCTAATAAGAAGCCGATATCTTAATTCATCATCATGCCCAAGTTTATGCATTTCTTCGAAGTATGCCTTTTCCATTCGTTCGTGCACCATCCAATCAGGTTAATCATTCAACTGTACCATAGCGATCTATACAAATTCTGAACAAGAATGGGCTCGACGCAACAACGGACAGCAAAGGCAGGTTCGATATTGGAAATATGATGTAAAAGACCTGTCTAATCCATGGATTAGACAGGTCTTTTAACTGTAAAGTTAACATCTATTCAATAGTCAGACTATGAATCCTCTCCGAAACAGTACGTTTCCTATAATAAACAGCGATGGTCACAAGAACAAGCATCTCAGAGAGAGGGACAGCAAGCCAGACACCTGTTACGCCCCAGAAAGATGGAAGGACTGCAATGAATGCAATCATGATGATCATCTCACGTGCAGCCGTGATCCAGATTGCCATTTTGGCATTCCCCACCGATTGGAAATATGTGCTCATCACAAAGTTGATTCCCATAAACAGGTATGCGAAAGTAAATATCCTCAAACCGTACACAGCATTGCTTGTAACACTCTCACTGAAGTTTCCGAAGATCTGAACGAAGTAAGGTGCTCCCCATTGCACAACAAGCAGTAGTATGACACCACAGGCCAGAGCCGTTCTGGAGGCTATGCGAATGGTTTGTTTTTCACGCGCCATCTGTTTGGCTCCATGATAGTAACTGACCAGAGGTTGGGCAGCAGATGCTAGGCCTAGAAAGGCGAGCAGGACAACGCCATGGATGTAATTCAGTACTGTAAAGGATGCTACACCATCCGTACCTGCAATCCGGTCCAGTGAGATATTGTGTGAGATGGAGAAGACAGACATGCCGAGTTCGGCAAGAAAGCTTGGAAAACCAATAAGAACAATGGTTCCGAGCAGTTTGGTATTCCATTTGAACCGAGTGAAGACAAGATTATTGGATTTTTTGAAAAAGTGAGACAACAGGACAAGCAGGGCTAAGGATGCCGAGACGATTGTACCGATGGCCACACCTTGCACACCCCATTCGAGTACATACAACGTTACATAATTAAGAACGATATTGGCTACGGCAAATGTGATCTGTGCGTACATGGAGGTGTTGGGATCACCGTCGTTACGGACAAAGATCGTCAGGGCATTTTCAATGGTGAAGACAAACCCGAACAACAGCATGATGTTTATATAGTCAGCGGCATAGGGAAACGTCTCTGTATTGGCACCCAAAGCATAGACCAGTTGGTCCTTGAACGTGAATGCGGTATATCCTATAGCCATCGTAATTAACAGAATAATCGTAATTGATTTCGTGAATATTTGTTTGGCGGTGGTCATATCCCTTTGACCCATATGGTTGGAATACAGGGTAGCTCCGCCCATGCCGATCCATAACGACATTGCTACAAAAAGGGTGTATACCGGTGAAGCAATACCAATTCCGGCGAGCGCAGTGGATCCAAGTTTGTGCCCTACCATAATGCCATCGATAATAAAATTAAAAGCAATGACCAGCATCCCAAGTATGGATGGCACAAGGTAGCTTACAAAAGCTTTTCCTACAGATTGCCTTTCGAGGGGATGCGTCCAGTTCGTGTTCATAATAACCTCCACTTAATAAACTGAATGTTCATTCTGTAATAAATAATACTGAACGTTCGTTCTGTATAATAACACGGGATGAATTTGCTTGGCAACTTTTCCTCAAAAACCTCGTTTATGTAGTAGAGTTACTGTGGTCTTTTTTAATAAAGAAGGGGAGCTGTTGTATGAAGCAGAACAAATATGATGAGGCAGAGTTTTTCAGGAACTACAGTCAGATGGCTCGTTCTACTCAAGGGCTTGAGGCGGCAGGTGAGTGGTATAAACTGCGAACCATGCTACCTGAATTAAAGGACAAAAATGTACTGGATCTGGGCTGTGGCTTTGGCTGGCACTGCCGATACGCACGGGAGCAGCAGGCCAGATCAGTTATTGGCGTGGATCTATCTGAGAATATGCTGCAGCGTGCACGGGAAATGACGGATGATTCTCGGATTGAGTACAGGAAAATGGCCATTGAAGATATTGAATTTGCCCCTGAACAATTCGATGTGGTCATTAGCTCACTTGCGCTGCACTACATTGAACATTTGGATCAGGTATTTGCTCAAATCCGTGCTTGTCTTGTCGAGGGTGGTACATTGGTATATTCAGTGGAACATCCGATCTTCACGGCTCGTGCTGCGCAGGATTGGCACTATGGGCCTCAAGGTGAGATTATGCATTGGCCTGTGGATGACTATCATCAGGAGGGAAGGCGTGTAGCCAATTTCCTGAATCAGGACGTAGTTAAGTACCACCGGACGTTGGAAACCCATTTGAATGAACTGATTCAGGCGGGATTTGTGATTCAGCAGGTGGCTGAGTCCAAACCTTCACCTGAGATGATGGAAATCCCGGGTATGCGAGATGAGAATCGCCGTCCCATGTTTCTCATGATCGCAGCAGTTAAAGCATGAGCTATCTGTAAAGTTGACTAGAATGTTTAGTATTAGGCGGCATAGCCTGGATATGGCTTAACCAGTAGGTTCAGATCGTTGGAACCCTGCTGGTTTATTTTATTTAATTTTAGAAAAGGAAATGAGAAAATGATCGGATCGGGAACCAAACCGGAATGGATACAGTCTTATTAAGTGAGGTGAACATCCGTTGGAATATCAATTTCTGGCTCAGGCCCAGACGAACAACGGACCTGTATTTTGGTGATCGGTATTTGGTAAGTCGTGTTGGTGGGAGATTTAGCAATGAATATACTGTAATGGATTTTCAGAGGCTGGTTCCAGATTTCGTCACCATAGAGGATCATGATTAATATATTGAGAAATTACTTACCTTGGACGAAGAAGATATAAGGCAGAATGCAGCACCCATCATCCAAAAAAATGTTAGGTATTGATCTTGATAAATATGTCTTTGAGCGGGATACAAACAATATTGGCATGGCGACATTCCGCTTGAAAGAGATGGCCAATACGATTCAAGTTCGTTATGAAGAAGATGCACGCATTACCATGATTACAATATCAGATTTTTAAGTTTAATCCGTATGGTACAATCCTAATAGCTGAGGAATTGAACATAAGGAGAGCATAATGAAATATTTGGTGAGTTCATGCCTGGCAGGAGTAGCGTGCCGTTACAACGGAACAGCGAGTCTGGATGAGAAGATTCAGGAGCTCGTAGCGCAAGAGCAGGCCATGATGGTCTGTCCGGAACTGCTCGGTGGATTCTCCACCCCGCGGGAACCGGCAGAAATTATCGGAGGTACAGGCAAGGATGTGCTCGCAGGCACAGCCCAGGTGATTGAGAGAGGTGGCAGGGACGTTACAGATCTGTATATCAAGGGAGCCTATCAAACGCTGGAATGGGCCAAAAGACTGGATGTTACTTGTGTAGTGTTGAAGGAATTCAGTCCTTCCTGCGGCACACAAGCCATCTATGATGGTAACTTCGCTAATCACAAGGTACAAGGTGAAGGCGTCACATCAGCTCTGCTTCGGCATGAAGGCTATGAAGTCATTTCGGAAATTGAATTCATGGAACAATTGTAAAGCATACAAGGTATGGAACAAGCTGCCCAGGAGAATAATCAACTTCTCGAAGCAGCTTTTTTATTTGTAACTACACAATACTTACTTTTAAATACTGAGAAACAATAATGTGCGTACTTTTAATTTATGATTATAGATTCTAAACTAATACTTAAGCAAATGATGAAAATAATGAAGACACTGAGAGTCAGCATACCATTCAACTAATAAAAGAGAAGGACGTGGAGTTTCATGGAGCCTACAACACAAGCAATTAAAAAGGAAGAAATTTTGAACGCGTATCATTTCCGGCACGCGACGAAGGTATTTGACAATTCACGCAAAATTACAGCGGAGGATTTTGAATTTATTCTGGAAACAGGAAGGTTATCACCGAGTTCGATCGGATTCGAGCCATGGAAGTTCTTGATCGTGCAAAAACCGGAGCTCCGCCAGCGCTTGTCTGAAGTATCCTCTGGAGCGCAGAAGCAATTGGCGACGGCAAGCCATTTCGTGGTCATCCTGGCCCGGACCGATGCAAGTTATAATTCCCCTTATGCGGAGTACATGCTCAAAGAGATTAAGGGCATGCCGGATGATGTGTTCGAGTTAACAAGTGCGGCTTATGGAAATTTCCAAAACAACCAGCGTCTGCTTGAGAACCCAAAAACGCTATTCGATTGGGCATCCAAACAGACTTACATTGCTCTCGGCAATATGATGACCTCGGCAGCTCTTATTGGCATCGATTCTTGCCCGATTGAAGGTTTCAGCTACCAGGATGTACATCGTATTCTCGAAGAAGAAGGTTTGCTCGAAGATGGAGCTTGGGACATTTCGATGATGGCGGCTTTTGGCTATCGTGCAGAGGAACCAAAACGCGAAAAGTCAAGGCAACCTCTGGACAAGATTACACAATGGATTGAGTAAATAAAATCATCCGAAGTAAGCCTCGGTTATCTTCTGTTACATCAGGGAGGTAGCAGGGGCTGCTTTTGCAAATGCCAACGCTCATATAAAACTTCTATAGAAATGAAGCTTGCTTATATATAGATATCTATGTATAATGAGGACATGCCAAAATATAATGCAATTGCACTAATCGCAAGGATTAGGGATCATGTAAACAAACGCATTGTTCAGGAACTCGAGCAGCATGACGTTACGGGGATTGTTCCCTCCCACGGTGACATTTTGATGTTTTTGTACCGTGAAGATTCACTGTCCATCAAGATGCTGGCTGAACGTGTCCATCGTACACAACCAACAGTCACCGTGCTTGTGAACAAGCTGGAGAAGCTGGGTTATGTGGAACGCAGCAAGAGTGTGGAAGACAGCCGGGTGACGTTGATTCGCCTCACAGAGCAAGGATGGCAACTGAAGCCCATTTTTGAACAGGTATCGGAAACGATTCAGGACATGGTCTATGGTGGAATGACAGATGAGCAGGCGGAACAGCTGGAGAGTCTTTTGATTGGAATTGTCCATAAGCTATAAAAAAAGAAAAAATTTTTTTAGACAAAAACATAGATATCTATGAATATGTCTAGTAAGTATCAATTGCTCCACTATGCAGCAGCATAATTTAACAATAACCTGGAGGTACTTTATTATGAAACATCTTATCGTATATGCACATCCCCACGCAGACAGCTTCAATCGCGCCATTCTAAACACAGCTGTAGAAGCACTCGAAGCCCAAGGTCATGAGGTTGTTGTTCGTGATCTGTATGCCCTTGAATTTCAGCCTGTATTGAGCGCAGCAGACACGGCATCCATGCGCGCAGGACAGAATCCACAGGATATTGCGACAGAGCAGAAGTTTATCACGGATGCCGATGCAATTACGTTTATCTACCCAATCTGGTGGACTGGGCTGCCGGGAATTTTGAAAGGGTACGTTGACCGGGTATTTGCATATGGTTTTGCTTATGCTTCAGGCGAAGCAGGAATCGAGAAGCTGTTAACAGGCAAAAAAGGACTGATTATCAATACACATGGAACGCCTAGTGACATTTATGACCAAATTGGCATGACTGCCGGCATGAAAATGACCTCCGATGTCGGGATCTTTGATTTCGTAGGAATTGAGTCCGTGGATCATTTGTTCTTTGGCAGTATCGGATATCTGGATGATGCGGCTTATCAATCCATGCTGGAGCAAGTGAAGCAAACGGTAAGCACCAAATTTTAACGAATACTAAAGCAACAATTGGCAGGTCGATTCGCATGATGAATCGACCTGTTTGGTTTGCAAAATACAAGAAAGGGGGTATAATCTTACCCATGGAACCTTTACTCATATTTAAAGCTTTGTCCAACGAGACACGCAGGCAGATACTGTCATGGCTCAAAGATCCGCAGCAGCATTTCTCACCTCTGGAATTGTCCCAGCATCCCGATGGAGGGAAGAGCGGGATCTGCGTCGGGACCATTCAGATGAAGGCTGGATTGGCTCAATCCGTCATATCCAGTTATTTGCTGACCATGCTCAAAGCCGGGCTGCTGCTCTCCGAGCGCAGGGGCCAATGGACGTATTATCGCCGCAACGAAGAAACCATTCGTCAATTTGCCGAGTATGTACAGCACGAGTTATAAAGCCGGACGCCAGGACGGAAGCAAGAATGCAGCAGCAGGCGGGGATTCCGTCCGGATGTAAACGGCGAAGAACAATGCTGTTACTCCTATTTCTATGTGTTTTTACATCTATATATCTGGATATACAAAAATATATCTCACCAAAGGAGAACTTCTCATAATGACTACTGATAACCAAGCTTCATCCCATAAACAACATATTAGCGACGTTAAGCTGTCCATCCTGGATCTGGCTCCTGTCGTTGTGGGTGCTACACCTGCAGATGCTCTCCGGAACAGTCTGGATCTGGCACAGCATGCGGAGCGTTGGGGATACCATCGCTACTGGGTAGCTGAGCATCATAATATGCCCGGTATTGCTTCTTCCGCTACATCCGTAGTGATCGGATACCTGGCAAGTGGCACGAATACGATTCGTCTCGGTTCCGGTGGCATCATGCTGCCCAACCATGCACCACTCGTTATTGCCGAGCAGTTCGGAACACTGGAATCCCTGTATCCGGGCCGTATCGATCTTGGACTGGGCCGTGCACCAGGTAGTGACCGCCGTACCTCTCTTGCACTGCGCAAAGATCTGAACAGCGGAGAAGACTTCCCGGAATTGCTGGCTGAGCTGAGAGCGTACTTCGATGCATCTGCTACATCCTACCATGCACCTGTACGTGCGGTGCCGGGTGAAGGGTTGAACATCCCAATTTACCTGCTCGGTTCCAGTGATTTCAGTGCACGTTTGGCAGGGCGGCTTGGATTGCCGTTTGCTTTTGCCAGCCACTTCTCGCCAGATTATACTCGCATTGCCCTTGAAACATATCGAAGCAGCTTCCAGCCTTCCGACACACTGAAGGAGCCGCATGTTATTGTAGGTGTGAATGCAGTTGTTGCAGATACAGATGAAGAAGCAGCTTGGCTCGGCACAACAATGCAGCAGCAGTTCCTGAACATCATCCGCGGGACGACAGGACTGGTACAGCCACCAGCTGACATGGAAGGCAAATGGACCGATCGCGAGAGAGCTGGAGTGGAACAGACGCTGAAAGCAGCCGTAAACGGCTCACCTGAGACGGTACGTGGACAGCTTGAATCATTTATTGCCCAGACACAAGCGGATGAGCTTATTATTACATCCATGATTTATGACCATCAGGCACGTCTGCATTCTTATGAATTGATCGCACAATTGGCGGGTAAGGCATAACTTCAACAGCACATGAACAAGGATTAGAATATCGGATTCAATAACGGGTCGCCCTTGCAAGAGGCGGTCCGTTTTTGCTTATTAAGAACTCATCCCAATGAATATATGAGGCAGTTCTGATTTTTTAGGGTAAAATGACATTACGGTCTATTTTGAAACGGTTAAAAGAGCCGTACGTATAAACCAAGAGCATTATACATATGTTGGCTTGTACAAGTTTCTTTATTCGCATGTGCATGAGGCATGCAGTATGAAAGCTTATTTTTTATCATGATCAGATACATAAGAGAGGAAGACATGCCCATGGAGCAACCCGAACAACCCCGCATTTGGCCGGATCGGTTTAAGCGGTTTTTTCTGAACAACAAGTTTGTCCTATTTCTGCTGATTCTGCTGCTGGTCGGATTAAACGTGATGGTGCTAACGAAGATATCCTTTGTTCTACATCCGATTGCTGTGCTAATCAAGACGATTGTACTGCCGATCATTCTGTCTGGTATCCTCTACTATCTGCTGAATCCGCTGGTGGATGTGATGGAAAAGTGGAAGATTAAGCGCGGATGGTCGATACTGATCCTTTACCTCGTGATTGGTGGTATTTTGACAGTTGTGGTATTGGCAGTCATTCCAGTGCTCCGCAATCAGATTATGGGGCTTATCGCCAATTTCCCAATGTATAGTGAAAATGTCAGACAGCAGTTCGAGGAGCTTACCGGCAGTCAGCTGTTCAGTCAGGTCCAGGAAACGGTGAACATGAACTGGCAGGACTGGTGGGGAACGATCTCCGAGAAAGCAACAGAGATTCTGAATTCCACCTGGAACAAACTCGGCGGTTTCCTTGGAGCTTTTACCGAAACGGTATTATCCATTGTAACGGTGCCATTTATTCTGTTCTACCTGCTTAAGGACGGGAAGAAGCTTCCGGAGAAGATCCTGTCGTTTCTGCCGATCAAAAGCCGTACGGGTGCCATGGAGGTACTTCACGACATTAACCACCAGATCAGTTCCTTCATTCGCGGACAAATTATCGTGAGCTTCTGTATCGGTATCCTGCTCTATATCGGTTATATGATTATTGGACTGGATTACGCACTGATTCTGGCCATTATCGCTTCCTTTACCAGCGTGGTGCCATATCTGGGACCTGCAATTGCCATTACGCCTGCACTCATTGTGGCGCTGGTGACTTCTCCAGTGATGCTGCTGAAAATGGTGGCGGTATGGACGATTGTGCAGCTGATAGAAGGGAAGTTTATCTCTCCGCAGATCATGGGCAAAACGCTCAAGATCCATCCGATCACGATTATCTTTGTCATTCTGACATCAGGCAATCTGTTCGGTGTAGTGGGCATTCTGCTGGCAGTACCGGGTTATGCGGTGCTTAAGGTCTGTGTATCCCACATCTTCAACTGGTTCAAGAGCCGTTCCGGTCTGTATGACCCGAATAAAAACAATTTACTGTAAGGTTACTGCATATGGAAAACGGTACCCTTAACAAAAGAGAACCCCTGTCATCGGCAACAGCCGAATGACGGGGGTTCTCTTTGTCTGAACAGGCTGGCTTACGTCTAGCCATGTTTAATATGCTGGAGCGTTTGCAGGAAGATTTGCTCAATGTGTGTATCATCCAGAGAATAATACACCGTCTTGCCTTCCTTGCGGCGCTTGACGATCCGCATGTTGCGGAGTGAACGCAGCTGGTGTGAAATGGCCGACTGTCCCATATCAAGCAGCACCGTCAGATCATGTACACATAATTCCTTCTGCAACAGCGCATCAATAATACGTAGTCGGGTTGGGTCACTGAACGCCTTGAACCAATCCGCCATCTCGGAAGAAGTCTCCCGATCTATAAGGGAAGTGCGGATGGACTCTACGTCCGCTTCCGTTCCCGAGCAGGCCGCATCACAATCCGCTGGCGCTTTAACCGGTTGTTCCATTTCCTATCACCGCCTATGCTAACAACTATACGCCTATTATATCCAAAAAACGTCTAAAGCGAAATGATTACTATTAGCATATTCTGTCTGTAAAATCAACAATCAATCGTTGACACTCCAGTTTAGGCGTGCATATAATAGGTTAATCAAACATATGAATGATTGCTCATATATTAACTTCAATTAAAATGTTCATGCTGCTTCGAACTGCAAAGGGGAGAATTCACATGGGAACCGGTCAGGAACAGGTGAAACGAGAACTGCTGCTGGATGGATTGGATTGTGCCAATTGTGCGCTGAAGATTGAGAATGGTGTCAAAAAAATAAAGGGTATCACGGATTGCTCCGTTAATTTCGTAACCAAAACCTTACTGGTGCATACAACTTCCGATATGGATGAGCAAGTTCTGGAAGAAGCGAAGCGTAAGGTCCTGCGGCTTGAGCCGCACATTCGCATCTCGGAAAAAGGGAGACCACCGCTTGGCAATCAGGCTTCTGCCGGGCTGGGAGATCAATTGGACGGCCAACTGCACACACATGCAGGAACTGCGGCCGAAGGACATTATCACGAACATACAGGTCATTCTCATGACCATGATCATCATGAAGGAGCGCATCACCATAGCCACGGCCATAGTGCTGATCATCATGCGCATGATCATCACAGTCATGCCGGGCATGATCACGGTCATTCACATGATCATAATACGCATGCCGGGCATTCGCACGAGCATGGTGCAGGACAGACGAAGGTGCTGCTTGCAAGGCTTGCAGCCGGCTCTGCCCTACTTGCTGCGGCCATCTGGTCCCCACTGGACGGATGGGCACAGCTCGCTCTCTATGTAGTCGCTTATCTGATCGCAGGAGGAGATATCGTTCTCCAGGCATTCAAAAACATTATTCGGGGTCAGGTATTCGACGAGTACTTCCTGATGTCGGTTGCAACGATTGGTGCTTTTGCCATTGGTGAGTATCCTGAAGGGGTAGCGGTCATGCTCTTTTATCAGCTTGGGGAGCTGTTTCAGGGGATGGCGGTTAACCGCTCTCGCAAATCGATTCAGTCGCTTATGGATATTCGTCCGGACTATGCCAATATTCTGGTCGGTTCTGGCGATGAGACCAAGCGTGTCTCTCCGGAAGATGTGCGCATCGGTGATCGCATCGTTGTCCGTGCGGGTGAGAAGGTCCCGCTGGATGGAATAGTGAAGGCAGGACATTCCATGGTGGATACGTCTGCTCTTACAGGGGAATCGGTCCCTCGGGAACTGGAGCCTGGAAGTGATGTACTGAGTGGTTTTGTGAATAAGAATGGTATGCTGACGGTTGAAGTGACCAAAACCTTCGGAGAATCCACGGTATCCAAGATTCTGGATCTGGTGCAGAATGCCAGCAGCCGCAAAGCGAAAACGGAACATTTCATCAGTAAATTTGCCCGTTATTACACGCCGGTCGTCGTTATTCTTGCAGCGTTGATTGCGTTTGTACCTCCGCTCGTGCTTAGTGGTGCAACATTTGCCGATTGGATCTATCGTGCACTGGTCTTTCTGGTCATCTCCTGTCCATGCGCACTGGTGGTTTCCATTCCACTCGGATTCTTCGGCGGGATTGGAGCTGCTTCTCGTAACGGGATTCTGGTGAAAGGCAGCAATTACCTTGAAGCATTGAATGATGTGAAAATAGTTGTTTTCGATAAAACGGGTACACTAACCAAAGGTGTATTCAATGTAACGGCTATTTGTCCGGAAGGTGGACGTACAGAAGGTGAACTGATGGAACTCGCAGCGATCGCGGAGGCCCAATCGAATCACCCCATCGCCGAATCCATTCGTGCAGCCTGGGCCCAAGATATCCGTACAGAAGGTGTTGAAGGATATGACGAGGTTGCCGGGCATGGGATCAGAGTCCGTGTGGATGGCCGTGAGGTGCTGGCAGGGAACGCCAAACTGATGGAACAGGCGGGTATTCTCTATACCAAGCCTGAAACGGTGGGAACAGTGGTACACGTTGCTGAAGCAGGTGCATATGCTGGCCATTTAATCATTGCGGACGAAGTGAAGGATGATGCTGCAGCAGCGATACAGGCACTGAAGACACTTGGCATCCGCAAAACGGTCATGCTCACAGGTGATGCCAAAGCCGTTGGTGAATCCGTAGGCCAGGCGCTGGGAGTCGATGAGGTATACGCTGAGCTTTTGCCGCAGCACAAAGTTGAACGGCTGGAAGAACTTGAAGCGGGCAAGTCTCCCAAGGAGAAAATGGTGTTCGTCGGGGATGGCATCAATGATACACCTGTGCTGGCTCGTGCGGATGTAGGCGTGGCCATGGGAGGACTCGGGTCTGATGCTGCCATCGAAGCTGCAGATGTGGTCATCATGACGGATGAGCCATCCCGATTGGCAAGTGCAATCCGCATTGCGAAGCGGACACGAATGATTGTCTGGCAGAATATCGGTTTTGCCTTGGGCGTTAAGGTGATCTTCCTGCTGCTGGGAGTGTTCGGCATAGCTACGATGTGGGAGGCCGTTTTCTCCGATGTAGGCGTAACGGTCCTGGCCGTTCTGAACGCCATGCGGGTGCTGCGCGTAAAGAACATTTAAGTTTTCGAAACGAACGACGCGGCTCTTCGTATATACGTAGAGCCGTTTTTTTATTTTTATGGCTGCAGGCATGTTTAGAGGCACGTTTGAAGAGAAGGGGAGAACAACTTGGCAGGAGCAATTGTAGGGTTAATATGCGGAGTGTGCTATTTCGTGCTCGGGTTAATGCTGTTCAAAAAACCGCCGAAAAAGATTAATGGCATATATGGTTATCGTACCCCGCGCGCCATGAGTGATCCCGATTTATGGGACGAAGCTCAGCGTTACAGCGCCAACCTGATGATGCAGTTTGGGGTCATTATTACGGTGTTTGGTATTCTTGGATTCTGGTTTACCGATGTACAGGCTCTCGTACTCAGTCTGTTTGCAGTTGCGTTCTATACGTTCAGACTGTTTACAAAAGTGGAAGGGCGCTTAAAGGAAGTACAGCATGCTCAGAAGCGGAAGCAAAGCGAGCAAGGTGCATCATAGAAAATCGTTGTTCGATGTAAATAAGGGTAGAGGCAGAGGATCCGCGAAAGCGGGTCTTTTTGTGTTCGGTGACGTTCATGGCGCTGCTGTGATTGAAATCTAACGTTGACGTTAACGTTATAATTATATATAATTATATACATAATATTATAGACATATAAAAAGTGAGGTGAAGGAAATGAGCTTGTATAAGATCGACGACGTAGCCAAGGAATGTGGGTTGACGAAGCGTACCATCCGGTATTACGAAGAGATTGGTGTCATGCCTTCACCTCAGCGGACGGACGGTGGCACGCGGCTGTATACGAGAGCGGATATCGACTATTTGAAAAAGGTTGTCCGTGCCAAGGAAGTGCTTGGCTTCTCTCTACAGGAACTGCATACGTATATCGCAACGGCTGATGTGCTGAATGAGCAGCGATTTGATTACCAGCAGACAACCGAAGTGAAGGAACGGATTGAAAAACTCACGAGTATGGATGAAACGCTGGGTGGTCAACTACAGTTAATTGAACAGAAACTGCAGAGTATTCATGCCGTACAGGCAGAGCTGGAGGAATTGCGAGAACGGGTGCAGAACGGGATTCAGCGATTACAGAAGAATGAATCTATGGAACATCCCGAAGACGGATAAGCAAGGGAGCAGCACATCACTCCATACAAACGAAATCGTGCAAGCACCGGGTGATCCGGTGTCATTTTGTGCCGTTTTGTTTCACTTGCTTTTGAAAGTGAAATGAAAAATTTCATGTATTACAATCGAATTTCAATTCATAACCAGGAGGTATCATGTATGAAAAGAGAACCATCCTTACCTGACGAACTGCCGTCATCACGCGGAGGATTACTGTCCCAACCACGGGCTGTATGGGCTGTCGCCTTCGCGTGTATCATTTCATTTATGGGACTGGGATTGGTTGACCCCATCCTGCCTGCCATTGCAGATCAGCTGCATGCATCCAAAAGCCAGGTTTCCCTGCTCTTTACGAGCTATAACGCCGTAACCGGGATTGCCATGCTGATTACTGGCGTTGTTTCCAGCCGGATCGGTGTCAAATGGACGCTGCTTAGCGGGATTTTACTTATCGTCATCTTCTCCGCTCTGGGCGGAACATCAGATACAGTTGGTGCCCTGGTAGGTTACCGCGGAGGCTGGGGGCTAGGTAATGCCTTGTTTATCGCTACAGCGTTATCTGCCATTGTTGGTCTGTCCACATCGGGGACAGCCAAAGCGATTATTTTGTACGAAGCCGCCCTGGGTCTTGGGATTGCCGTAGGTCCACTGCTTGGTGGTGAGCTTGGTTCCATCTCATGGCGTGGTCCATTCTTCGGCGTTGCCGTCCTGATGATGATTGCCTTTATCAGCATTACGTTTATGCTGCCCAAAATGGCCAAGTCAAAAACACGCAGTTCCCTGTCCGATCCGTTCAAGGCGCTGAGTTATCCATCTCTGAAAACACTGGCGATTACGGCCTTTCTGTATAACTTTGGTTTCTTCACGTTGATGGCTTATTCACCTTATGTCATGAACCTGGATGAGCACGGACTTGGTTATGTGTTCTTCGGTTGGGGCCTTATGCTTGCGATTACGTCTGTATTCGTGGCACCAAGACTGCAGCGTCGATTTGGCTCGGTTCCTTCCATGAGTGTGATGCTGACCCTGTTTGCGATTGACCTCATTGTTATGGCCGTGGGTACAGTCATGGGATCGTCCACCACAGTCATTGTTGCTGTTATCGTTGCCGGGATCTTCCTCGGTATCAACAACACATTGATTACGACGGCTGTTATGGAGGCTGCTCCGGTTGAACGTTCGGTTGCTTCGGCTGCTTACAGCTTCGTACGTTTCCTTGGCGGTGCGCTGGCACCTTGGCTTGCAGGTAAATTGTCGGAATGGTTCCTGCCGGAAACACCGTTTTATTTTGGCGCATTGATGGTACTGGTTGGTGTCGTGGTTCTGCTTGCACGCCGTAGACATCTACGTGATATCGATGCAGCAATTACACATTAATGGATGGGGGAATTGAAATGCTGGAACGAATCGTAGTGGCTGTTGATGGGTCGGATCATGCTCATAAGGCATTGGAAACAGCTGTAGACTTAGCTGAAAGTTTGAAGCATCCCGCCAGATTGATTATCGTGCATGTGAATCCTTCCGTATCCTTGAATGAGCCGGCTCTGGGAGTAGATCTGGAAGCACGAATTGCGGAAGAAGGGCAGCATATTATTGCACCGGTAGAACAGCTATTGTCCGAACATTCTATCCCTTATGAGACACTGCTCATTGCCGGGGACCCGGTAAACGAGATCTGCCGGGTGTCGCGCGAAAGAGAGTGCAGCCTCATTGTCATGGGTACGGGCGGCAAAAGCGTGCTGGCAGAAATCGTCGTTGGCAGTGTCAGCCACGGTGTATTGAAACAAGCAGCATGCCCGGTATTAACGGTGAAATAGGGCACTGCCGGAATTCAGGCTGGGTTGAAGATGCTGCTGTGGTGTATAAATAGATAAAGGATAACTGCGATCACAAGGTTGTTCTGTCATGGACTTGACCCGCTGTAACTTCATAGGTCGGACTTGCAGCAATGATGGATTGGAGGATTCAATAATGAAAAAACAACATCTGTTTATCGGTGGTAAACCCACGGAATCCGTAGAATATAAAGCACTTCAGGCACCGTATTCCGGAGAAACATTGGCGGAAGTGTCTACAGCTTCGGCGGCGGAGGCTGAATCAGCCATAACAGCTGCCGTTCAGGCCGGCAAGGAGATGCGCAGCATGCCTGCTCACCGGCGTGCAGACATCCTATACAAGCTCTCAGCCCTGCTGGAAGAGCGGAAGGAAGAGGCAGCACGAGTAATTGCGCTGGAAGCGGCCAAACCGATCACGGCTGCGCTTGCGGAAGTGGATCGTACGGTGGAAACGTACCGTTTTGCCGCAGAAGAAGCAAAGCGGCTAACCGGGGAGACCGTGCCCCTGGATGCAGCCAAGGGCGGAGAAGGCCGCATCGGATATACGATGCGTCAGCCTCTGGGTGTTATCGGGGCGATTACGCCGTTTAATTTTCCGATGAATCTGGTGGCACACAAGGTTGGACCTGCAATTGCAGCAGGCAATACCATTGTTCTGAAACCAGCTGAGCAGACACCGTTGTCTGCCTACTATATTGCGAACCTGCTTCAGGAAGCCGGGTTGCCGGATGGTGCATTAAACGTGGTAAGCGGGGATGGCAAAACGATCGGTGATGTGCTCGTATCCGATCCTCGCATAGCCCATATTACATTTACGGGCAGCCCGGCGGTAGGGACAAGCATTCGCAGTCAGGCGGGATTGAAACGGGTAACGCTGGAACTTGGATCGAATGCAGCTGTCATTGTGGATCAGGATGCGGATCTGGACAAAGTGGTGCCGAGATGCGTGACAGGTGCCTTTACGTATCAGGGTCAGGTATGCATTTCATTGCAGCGCATTTATGTACACCGTGCCATTGCAGATGAATTTATACGCCGCTTCGCGGAAGCAGCGAAACAGGTTGTGACAGGAGATCCGCTAAACCCGGATACAGTTGTTTCGGCACTTATTACAGCCAAAGACGTCCAGCGGACACTGGATTGGATCGAAGAGGCAAAACAGGCAGGAGCTACGGTCGCCGCAGGAGGAGAGGCCGAAGGAGGCGTGCTGCGTCCAACTGTGCTCGTTAACGTGCCACGTGATGCCAAGGTATCGTGCCAGGAAGTCTTTGCACCGATTGTTGTTATTAACACCGTGAATTCGGTCCAAGAAGGCATTGAGCACGTGAATGATTCCATCTATGGGCTTCAGGCGGGTATTTTTACAAACAATATTCATACTGCACTGCATGCAGCTGATCATATTGAGGCTGGAGGGGTCATGATTAACGACATTCCTACGTTCCGGGTGGATCACATGCCATACGGTGGTGTGAAGCAGAGCGGTATGGGACGTGAAGGTGTCAAATACGCCGTTGAAGAAATGACAGAACTCAAGTTTGTCATGTTCAATAAAAATTAAGGATGTTTGTAAAGCAGTCTGTTTTGTCCTGTCTAACATGAAGTAATAACAAGGTCCTGCACCCAATGTAGTTGGTGTAGGACTTTTTATTTTATGGATCAATAGGAAATAGTGAAAACACTTTCGATTTCCCTTCTGACCCCCGGTTCACATCCCATCAGGAGGGTATAAATATTTTACATACCGCAAAACAATCGACTAATTGTTGTTCCAATCTTGTACCTAACTCAATCAACATAAAAAGCAGTATGAATAAACCTGAATCATTATGCAGTGTAGACAGGAGGTGTTGCGAATGGCGTATACCATGGCGGACGTATCCGGCATGTCCGGTATAAGTCTGAATGAATTGAGCCAATATGTGAAATCGGGTTGGCTAACACCTGCATTTGCAGGTAGAGACCAAAATGAAGTTTATTATGAGAAACCGGAGCTGTTGAAACTCCAGCAGATTCTGTTCTGCAAGGAGCTGGGGGTGGAGCAGGAAGAGATCGGCTCCATGCTGCAGGAAGATCATCATGATATCATTCATATGATGCAGCAGCAGCGCATTCAGCTGCTCGAGAAAGCATTGCATTTGCATGGCTTGATCCAGACTCTGGACAAAACCATCTCCCATTTGCAGGGAGAATATGAGCTTGAGGTCCGGGAGTTGTATCAGGGTTTTATCAAAAAAGGGCATCACAGTATGCTGCCTGATTCAACGGAGGCACCGAGCCATGAACCGGTCATAACGAAAAACTGGCATCCAGTACAATCTGAATCAGCCGTTTCTTATGACGGGGAACTCAAAACCAAAGAAGATTACCTGGATTCCCAGGAAAAAATAGACCGAATCAACCGGGACTTGCAGCGGGCGATCGAAGATGGCCTGACACCTGAATCCCCGGAAGTTCAGCACATCATTGGCAGACATCTCGAATGGGTCAAGGATTATTACACGCCTACTGCCGAAATTTATCGTGATTTGGGCAATCTGTATGTGGAGCATCAAAATTTCCGCCAAATGTACGACGGTTATCATCCGAAGCTGGCTGAATTTTTGCGAGACGGCATGATGATCAAAGCGGAACAGGAATTGACCTAAATGCATAGAGTAACCATGGGCGAGCAGAACATGGATGTAAAGGCATAAACCAAAAAGCACAGACCACTCATGGTCTGTGCTTTTTGGCTATCTTCAGTACGTATTGCTGTAACGACCTGCTTATTATAGGTACAATGACCTTCGGCAGAACCGTGGTTACAGCTGCTCTGTGAGCAGTTTGACGGCCTGTTCCAGGAAAATACGATCTTCGTCGTCAAAACGGTTTTTGATCGGGCTGTCGATGTCGAGCACCCCGTATAATTCGCCGTCTTTGATAATGGGCACGACAATTTCACTGTTCGATGCGGCATCGCAGGCGATATGACCTGGGAAAGCATGAACATCGTCTACAACGAGTGTACGTCGTTCCGCCGCAGATGTGCCGCACACCCCGCGTCCGAGCGGAATACGGATGCAGGCAGGCAGCCCTTGGAACGGACCAAGAACAAGTTCTCTGCCATCATACAGATAGAATCCGACCCAATTGGTATCGGTTAAAAATACATTGAGCAGCGCCGCAGCGTTTGCCAGATTGGCAATGGCGCTTGGTTCATCGCGGATCAGAGCACTTAACTGTCCCAGGACGGCGGTGTGCTGCTCGCTTCGTGTTCCTTCATAGGAAACAGCTTGAAACATGGTGAATCACCCTCCCGAGCAAAAATGGTACTTATTTTCAAGATAGTGCAGTGCATGCCTTTAGTCAAGCGGAGGATTTCGGTAGAATTTTGATTAAGAAGGGGAAACCCCTGTAAATTCATCCTGTTTCTCAGCTTCTCGCACGGGGTAATTACTTAGCAATCACGGAGGGCTATAACCCTGGAAGGAGTTTGGATTATGCACGCAGAGGTACAGAATCTTTTTGTACGGATTCATCTTCTATATTTGGCCCAAAATCAGGATTTGACCGTTGGTGACGCACTGCCTCTATTGGAGGAGCGCGGCTATCGTGTTGGCGAGCGGGAGATCAAGCAGGAGCTTGAACATCTCACGCAGGAGAACTTCCTGACCGCCCATGGCGATCAGTGGAGCCTGACCGGGACAGGCATTGAAGAGTATAAGGAAATTACGGCTGTGCTTGGCCGGGTCAGCGATGAGCTGCTGGGAGCAGATAATAAGGCTTCAACCGCCTGAAGATGAAACTCTGGCAGGACAAGCTGTTACGGGACAGCTCGATTGAATCATACGTACAACAAGACCGGGACCCTTGCGGCCCGGTTTTTTTGATATCTAACCGATGACTGAACTGTTGCCATTCGGCGCAGGTTATGTTTAGATGACTATTGAATCTTATGGTCTGCAGAGATGGATCGGATCGGAGTGTCTTTTCATGTATAAATCTAAAGGGAGAATTCCTGAACTCGAGACAGCACGACTTCGCCTGCGCAAAATGCGCCGCCGGGATGCGGCTCAGATGTTCGCATACTGGTCAGACCGGGAGGTGACCCGTTATATGAATCTGGCGCCGATGATCGGGACAAGTGAAGCTGCGGATATGATTGGATTGCTTAATCATATGGCAGGGGAAGAGGAGGCGATTCGCTGGGGCATCGAACTGAAGGAAACAGGCCGTCTTATCGGAAGCTGTGGATACAATACATGGCAGCTTGAAGGCGCATTCCGCGGAGAGATTGGTTACGAGCTGGGTCGTGACTACTGGCGGCATGGATATATGACCGAAGTGTTCTCGGTGATGCTGCCTTTCGGGTATGAGACCATGGGGCTTAACCGGATTGAAGCATTGGTCGATCCACGAAATGCCGCCTCGGGAGAGTTCCTGATCAACAATGGCTTTACGCGGGAAGGTCTGCTGCGTCAGGTACAGCATACTTCCACCGGATTTAAGGATATGGTGATGTATTCCCTGCTGTATGATGAGTGGCTTCGCAAGCATAGAAAATAAACAGAGAACAAAGAGAGAAGGGTTTGTGTGAATACAACCGGAGGTTTGAAACGCAGTTTCATCTTGGCGGGATTGTTGCTGGCAACCTTTTTGTCGGCGATTGAAGGAACGGTCATTGGTCCGGCGGGACCAACGATTGTCAGTGAGCTGGGAAGTGTGCAGCTGCTTAGCTGGATCTTTACCGCTTATCTGCTCACGATGGCTGTCAGCACGCCGATTTTTGGCAAGATCAGTGATCTGTACGGCCGAAAGCCCGTGTTCCTGATTGGCTGTGCATTGTTTTTGCTCGGTTCATTGCTGTGCTGCTTCTCACAGAATATGGAGCAGCTGATTATTTTCCGTGCCATTCAGGGGATTGGGGCAGGAGCGGTTGTGCCTGTGACGTTTACGATTATTGGAGACATCTACCGAATTGAAGAACGAGGCAAGATTCAGGGCTGGATCAGTTCAGTGTGGGGCATATCTTCCCTGGCAGGGCCGCTGCTTGGCGGTTACTTTGTCGATAATCTCGGTTGGCAGTGGATCTTTGGATTCAACGTGCCATTTGGCCTGCTTGCGATGTGGTTTGTATTTCGTTATTTGAAGGAAGACATCTCACCTCGTACCGCCAAAATCGACTACATCGGTGCACTGACCTTCACGGTGGGCATAACGGCATTACTCTTTGTGTTGTCAGCAGGCGGGCAGTATTATGCCTGGAGCTCTACGCTCATTTTGGGGCTGAGTGCAGTTGCTGTTGTATTCATGATCTTATTCTTTGTCGTTGAGAAAAGAGCCCAGGCGCCAATGGTTCCACTGCATCTGTTCCGAATTCGGGATATCCGCGTTGCCAATATTGCGGGACTGCTCACCAGCACGTTGATGATCGGCCTGACCAGTTATTTGCCGTTATGGGTACAGGGCGTTCGCGGAGGCAACGCGACTGAATCCGGACTGCTGCTCGCGCCGATGTCCGTAGGCTGGTTAATCGGTAGCGTGCTGGCGGGTCGTCTCCTGATGAAAATCGGGTCACGTCTGACTGCACTCATTGGATTGACCGGAATCGCGATTGGCTCGGGAGGACTTTTCCTGGTAGGGGGAACATCCCCGCAGGCCGTGCTGTTTATTTTGACCTTTATTTACGGACTTGGCTTTGGATTTGCGTTTACGATATTCACCATCATTGCACAGTCCTCTGTAGGATATCAGGAACGCGGATCTTCAACGGCACTGCATACGTTCATGCGTACTCTGGGACAAACGATTGGCGCGGCCGTATTTGGCACATGGTTGAACTACCGGATATCGAAATTATCCAGTGAACAGCACCTGGCCGATGCCGGCATTTCCGAAAGTGACTTGAATGAGCTGCTCGCACCGCATACGGACGCTGCTTTGTCGGATGACAAATGGGCATTACTTCGGAATGTGCTGGAAGGCAGTCTGCATTCCCTGTTTGTCATCATGTTCGTCATCGCGATTGTATCCTGGTTAACCACATTAGCATTACGCAAACGTCTAATCGTACCGGAAGAGGCAGAGGCAAAGGCAGGGGCAGGAATGCCAAAACAGGCCAAAGTTGCCGGGAAGTGATTGTCGAACCCATGCGATACATAAGACGAATACTTTGTTGATTAGTACAAACGAGATAAAGCATTGATTTTCACAAGAAGGCAGCTGTGATCAGCTGCTTTTTTTGTTGGTTCCAAATGGAAATTTGATATAATTTACAGTAGGTTTCTAATTTTTCACCGTACCAGATGGAGATATCTGATATGAATGGGGCTGAGGTGTATTGAATAAGCCAAGGACTGAATCTCTTTGGTTCATGCCATTTTCAATTAAATTATTTGCAGCCTTGCTGACCGTCATAACCATTTCTTTGTACGTTGGGATTTCCAGATTTCTGTCTTTGGCGGAACGAGCAGAAGATACGTATTACTATCCTTTTTGGTATATATGGATCATAAGCTTGCTGATTAATGCGGCCACGATGCTATTCCTCATTTTGCCTCTTTCCCTATTCGTCGATCGTGCGCTTGCTTCAATGAAAATGAAGCGAACGGGAACAAGGTTGATATATGTAATTGTAGCTTATTTGCTGTTGGGGACGGGATGTGGTCTGCTATTCGCAATCTTCGTACTCCGGATGGATGCTTTTCGGCATACAGGGCCATATGTATATGTACTGATCGTTACGTTTGTTTATTTGTTTTGGCAATGTATATTCGAATGGGCCGGTAAGCTAAGAAAGCTCAGAGCATAAATATATAAGAAAATGTGTTGAAATGTGGATATACTACGAGTGAAGGAGGCGGAATGTTGTTTCCCAATAACCTGAATTCGGTCCAGGAAGATGAAGCCAAGCACAAGTACGAAGAGACACTTAGGGAGATCGAGGGGCATAGTGAGTCTGGCATGTCCAGATACGTGGTGAATTTGCTTATTGCAGGAGGCCTCGTTATCGTTGTTCTCGCCGTATTGATATGGATAAGATAGAGTTGATTCAACAACAATAACCGGTTACGCCGCAGAATGGCGAGACCGGTTATTTTATTTTTCACTATTCTTCCGGGTTATTTCTTCAACCATTAGCGGATAGACGGTCTGCGCCAAGCGCAAGCCTTTCCAACAACTCAGACAGCAACGTCTTGTCACCCTCGCTCAGACCACTGACTGCACGATCGATCTTGTGTGCATACCCTGGATAGATATCATCCATGGTCCGGTGACCTTCCTCTGTCAGCTCCACAAATATAATCCGTCTGTCCTGTGGACAGTGTTTGCGATGTAAAAGCCCTTTTTGCTCCAGCTTATCAATGACATAGGTTACGTTCCCGCTCTGCAGCAGAAGTTGTGCCCCTACCTGTTGAATCGGCTGTGCCCCTTTCATATACAGTACTTCCAGCACCCCGTATGCCGTAGGGTTGAAGCCGTGCACTTTGCTACCGGATACAGCGTGTTCATTCACGCTCTTGAATGTTTTGGCCAAGGTGCGGTACAGATGAAGTGAACGTTCGGTTCCGATTTCTTGTAATTCCAGCATGCTGATCCCGCCTTTTCAGTTTAGTGATATAAGTTGAAATAATAAGGTTACGATCTACTACTACGATGACAGAACAACCCTCCAATCCTGTTATCCCCAGATTTTTTTTGAATCTTTTTCAAAGGTAAAATCCGGTGATAAAGGTGAACGTGTTGCTTTTCCAGGTTTTTTCTGTCCTCTTCGTTACGATTAACATGTAAACGATATATTCAACTTATATAGGGTTGAGTAGGTTACATTTGACGATTCAAATTGTCGCCATGTCCTTATTGTAAGCTTCTGTTTCCACGAAAAACATGCGATATGTCACAAGATCTGCATTTTTAGCATTTAAAATTTAAGCATTCGTCCTTCTCCAAGGCAGCTTACACCTGAGAAAGTTCATCCTTCGGATGTTGGCACTTCTCCGTCTTCGGAAGGAGGTTGGTATAAGTTCCAATTTATATAATTAAAGCCATATCAACATTCCGGCACGTGGAGGAGAAGCGAAATGGAAATGACAATGAAGGGACAACGCGGACTGAAGCATAACCGTCCGTTTGTAACACTGATGGTGGCACAGGCCATCTCTAATCTGGGCGATTGGCTGCATTTGTTGGCGATCTTGACGTTGGTGGGGATACGTTGGAATGCTACGCCGTGGGAAATTACGTTTACTACACTTTGTGCGGCACTGCCTGTGCTGATCACAGGGCCGTTTGCAGGCGCGCTGGCAGATCGGATGAATCGGAAATGGTTGATGATCGCGGCGGACGGTGCACGAGTCGTGATTGTTGCCGGGTTCATTTTCGCCGATCAGATCTGGCATGTATACGTATTACTTATTCTCAAATCGTTATTTGACGTCGTATTCTCACCCGCCAAGAACGGGAAGCTGAAGGAATTCGTGCCGCATGGGCAGCTGGCTCAAGCCGTTTCCATCAGCTCGGTGATCGAACAGATGTCCAAAATTATAGGTCCTGCGCTTGGCGGATTGCTGGTGGCCGCCTTTGGGATTACCTGGTGTTTTATTCTGGATTCAGCCTCGTTTCTCATCTCGGGTATTATTTTGCTGTGGATTCCGGGTAAGCGGGTGATCCAATCTGCAAGACCGTCCCTACAAGAAAGTAAGGGAGAAGGAAAAAGGGGTATTTCATCCCGAGAGAAAGGTGCTTTCTTAAAGGATACGCTGGAAGGCGTTCGTATGCTCGCTTCACTTCCACAGGTAGGGTCTTCTCTCATTTTGCTGGCATCCGCCATTCTGTTCCTGCAATTTGCTGATTCCCAGACCGTTGTTTTGTTTAGACAGCTGCCTGGAATTTCGAGTGATCTGTTGGGGTGGTGTGTTGGTGCCAGTGGCGTTGGAACGTTAATTGCAGCCCTGAGTGTGAGGAAGTGGAAAAGAGCAGGACATGTGCTGAAGATGGGGCTGGGAACATCGATAACGGGGCTTGTCATTGGTGCAGCAGGAGTCGTTGTCGGCGTATGGCCGCATGCTGGTCTGGGTGCCAACCTGCTGCTGATATCGATGTTTGCCCTGGCAGGAATCGGAATTGGGTTCGCCGTGGTGCCCTTTCAAATTTTGCTGCAGGAACAAACTCCTGAAGCGATGACTGGGCGTGTATTTGGGACTGTTGGCAGCGTCATGACAGCAAGCAATATTATGGGGCCTGTTGTAGGGGGATTTCTGGTCACATCGTTTGGTGTTATCCCGGCCTTTGTATGTTCAGGCATTTTGATGACAATTCTGGGATTGGCCTATGTATTAAAACGCAGATCGAAAAAGATGGATGTAACGGTGGCGAGTGAGGCAGTGGCTGTAAGCGAATAGCATCATTGTGTCAGTACTTGATTGACAACCATCATAACCAGCGTGTGTCCACGAGCGAAACCACAACGGTGGTGGGTTGTAATCGGTAAGATGATTTTCCACTGGATAATCATGAAAAAGCAGGGGCTCCGGAACCCCTGCTTTTTTTGTGTGTTTAAAGGTTTTTCATTGTCCACCTCTAATTCATTAAAGATGCTCAAAATGATCAAACACAAAGCTAATAACTCCATTACAATAATGGAGAACACACTGGACAAGTCATTAACCGGGGAGTGAAGGCCATGAAGATTGAAATTGAGGAGTCAGCATCGAAGCAGTCCATACTGGACGTACATATAGCCGAGGCAGGATATGAAGCAGGCAAGTCGACGATACAAAACATCCAAATCCAGGTGTATCCAGGAGAACTGGTAGGTATTATTGGTCCAAACGGGGCGGGCAAAAGCACGACCATCAAAACGATGCTTGGCTTGCTGGAGCATGCCGAGTTTGAGATTACAATTGGAGGAGAGGGCAGATATGCCTACATCCCGGAGCAGCCTGTCTTTTATGAATATATGACTCTTTGGGAGCATCTTGATCTTGCGGCAGCGGCGTACGAAATGGAGGAAAGGGACTTTGTTGCGAGAGCGGAGGAATTGCTGGTCCGTTTCAGTATGGATCATGTACGCGATGATCTTCCTGGCAGTTTTTCCAAAGGCATGCGTCAGAAAATGATGCTGATGATCGGCTTCCTGGCCTCACCTGATGTATATATTGTAGATGAGCCTTTTATTGGACTGGATCCGCGCGCAACGAAGGATTTCCTGCAGCTGCTCGATGAGGAACGCCGCCGCGGGGCAGGGGTGTTAATGTCCACGCATGTACTTGATACAGCGGAACGGATCTGTGACCGATTTGTACTGATTGCAGCAGGCAGATCGGCCGCTGAAGGCACGCTGGATGAGATTCGCGCTGTCGCCGGGCAGCCCGAATTATCCTTATTCGACTGTTTTGATATACTGACATCCTAGTCAGGGAGGTGAAAGAGGGATGGGAAACTCTGAGCGATATACACCAATTCGTTTATATAGACGCAGGCGTCGAGAGCATTTCAATGGACAGTTGAAAAATCTGAGATTGGCAGTGGACTGGACGGTATGGTTGTATCTGCTGGTTCCGGGGCTACTGTATCTGATCGGGTGGTATTCGAGCCTATGGACCAAACCGCTGCCAACATGGGCGACTGAACTATCTGTGCCTGTCCTGACAGGGCTGATCGATATCGTTATGCTTTCAGGCGGTGTACTGATCTTTGTGGAAGAAGCGGACATGCTGTTTCTGAAATCAAGACCATTATGGATGCGGACTTTAATGAAGCAAGGGCTTTTCCGGGCCTGTGTGCTGCATTTGGTCAAAATGATTGTGATTACGGCCTTGACCGCACCCTTGTGGTCTCGTGTTTATGACATGTCATTTACACCTATCGCGCTTCTTGCGCTCTGGTTTGGTATCGTAGCTTCAATTCAGGCGATCGCTCTGCACATCATTAAGGTGCGAAATACCGGATGGAGACGCTGGATTCGACTCATCCCTGCCGCGATTGCCTTGGGACTTTTGACGATCCGTACAACGTCATGGATGGACGGAGAGATCTGGAGACAGCTTGGTGGAATCTTTGTCGGAATCCTTATCCTTGTCACTCTGATCCAAATGAGGCTGTTGATGAAGGGCACGTTTGAGGGGGATGTACGGGAGGATTTACGAGGTCGTTTGAAGCTAACAGCGCTTATGTTAAGTCAGTCTGTGTCCAAGCCGAAGGTTCCTCGTACAAAAACAGTCGTTTTTCGCAAAAGGCGCAGGCTTCTGCGCAATCGTTCCATGTCCAACCGGACAGCCGAAACGGCTTTCAAAGCTTTCTTTCGAGACTCTTCCACGATGAAACTGTATTTGCAGCTGGGTAGTCTCTCCACAGCAGCAGTCATGCTTCCCCCTTTTCCCGTTAATGTCATCGTGTGCTGCCTGCTGATTATTATGCTGACCCTGCTGTTTTATCGCTCATGGGATGTGTTCGTGACTTCAGACTACGTGCAGCTCCTATCCTATGACCCGGCTGCTCTGCACCGTGCAGGATTGACAATGGTTCGGATGCTGTTTATCCCGCTGGGCCTTATCATGGGTTTGGCTTTGGGAATAACCTGGCTTGGCTGGCTGTTAAGTGTCATTGTTGCAGCAGCTGTTGTGGTCTTTGGACTCTTCTGCCTTTCCGTGGGAGGATGGATTCGATTGACCCGTTCAAGCTAAGCTAAAGTATTCCAGTAGAAATCGCATATCGTTTTCCATTAGTGACCATGCTATAGGAGAGATCAACTGTAGCGAGGAGGAAAGAACGAATGATGGACGATAGCGAACTTCAGGTACATTTTTCTGACCATTCAGCACTGCTTGCGGCGGAGGCCACGCTGAAGGAGCTTGGATATAAGCCGTATCAATCGGGGCCGCTGGAATTGTACATTCCTACCGATCGCCAGGATATACAGTCGGCGGTGGAGATTGTGCAGTCACACGGAGGAAGCGCAGCGTTCCTGGCTGAAACAGACGGGTTTGACCAATTTCAGGATATATCCATTCCGGCTCATATCATTAACGAGGATTGGCAAGAAGGTTATGCAAATGGAAATCAGGACAGTGGGCTTCAACAAGGATTGCATAATCGGGACGATGACCCAACCTTTGACGATTCAGTGGATGGATTCTCCGGCAGTGTAAAAGCATAATCAGATGAATAGTCAAAAAACCTCGGGTCCCACAGCATGTGGGCACTTCGAGGTTTTCTTGTTTTTGGCATGTTTATTTATCTTATACTACTGGCGTTTTTGTACTCTGCGGCATGCATGCCAGCGGTGTATCCGGTAGAGAATGCAGCGGTAATGTTATACCCACCAGTGTAGCCGTGGATGTCCAGAACCTCACCGCAAAAGAATAGACCCGGCAGCAGCTTGGATTCCATTGTTTTTGGGTATATTTCCTTTAAGTGCACACCTCCGCCAGTGACGAATGCCTCTTTGAGAGAACGCGTGCCATCCACGCGGAAGGTAAAAGCCTTCATCAGCCCGCATAACGTGCTCAGCATGCCCTTAGGAAAATGGTGGAATGTCAGCTCTTCGCTGATTTCGGCACGTTTCATCAGTAATGGAATCATGCGTTCAGGTACCCATGCTTTCAAAATGTTCTTAACTGCCTTGCGTGACTCTTGCTCCAGAACCTGCTGGACCTGTCTTTCCAGTGCAGCTGGAGTGAGATCAGGAAAGAAATCAATGCTCATCGTGACCTGAGTGCTGCCGGATTTGATTTGTACCTTACGAATGAACTGACTGCAGCGGAGGGCGATAGGACCCGATACACCAAAATGCGTGAAGATCATATCACCACGATGCGAAATCACAGTCTTGCCTTTGGCATCCAGCACGGATAACCCTACATCCCGCAAAGATAACCCCTGAAGTTCTCTGGATTGGATCCAGCTCTCACCGGAAACAATGGGTACCTCTGTCGGGTAAAGCTCCGTAATTGTATGTCCGGCTGATTCAGCCCAAGGATAACCATCCCCGGTTGAACCGGTTTGAGGTACGGATTTGCCTCCAGTTGCTACAATGACCGCATGGGCTTTGACTGTCTTCCCCGAGGCAAGCTTGACACCCTGTACATGCTGTCCATCATGAATCAGCTCCGTGACAGGCTCTTTGGTACGAATCTCCACACCCAGAGAAACCACCTTCCCGACCAGAGCATCGACCACCGTTTTGGCCTTGTCTGTAACGGGAAACATTCTTCCATTGTCTTCTTCCTTCAGGGCAATACCCAGGTTTTCGAAGAAACGCATGATTCCCTGATTGTCCAGATTTTGAAATGAACTATATAAGAAACGCCCGTTACCGGGAATATGCCTGATCAATTCATCTGTCTCTTTGGCATTGGTCACATTGCAGCGACCGCCTCCGGAGATTCCGAGCTTGCGGCCCAGTTGATCTCCCTTATCCAACAGAAGCACAGAGGCTCCGTGCTCGGCAGCAGCAACGCATGCCATTAAGCCTGCGGAACCGCCACCAATTACAATGACATCGTACATATTATTATTACCCTCTTTTTCCATTGATTTTGTCTACTTTATTGCTCTTAATTGAACACTGGTAAGAAATTGAATAAACAACATATAGATTCCAGCTATTTCCGTTTTCTATATATAGTACACTTGGACGTTAAAAATCGAATTATGCAGGATAATAGGACAAATGGTACACATTTTTAACCATTTATAATGAAAGCAACTGTTCTATTATGCAGTCTCAAGGGATATATTGTAATATACTGTCGCCTATGTTTTAATCAGAAATACATGAGGGAATGTGCGGGCGAGGAGGGAGATGGCATGGTGGTTGCGTTAAAGGACATTCTTTTACAGGTGCTGCTTGCAGGTTCTGCGGTATTCCTGATTCCCTTTTTTTATCTGGGGCTTCCCAAACAAGTTCAGGCCAAGACAGATCGTAGTAGAATGATGCTGAACAGCCTGGCAGTGACAAGTGCGGCCAGCATGCTGCTCTGTTTGTTGTTTGCCCATTATGCGAGTCCCGCGGCCGTTCCCATTTCATTGGGTGTGATACCTCTTACCATCAGCATATTGTACTGCCGGCCTGTGATAGGCCTCACGCTTACCCTTCTCCATGTAATCGCTTATTTTCTTATTGGACATCCCTATACCTTGTACGAGTTTCTCCTTCAAACAGGCATTCTTCTCTATCCTATTGTATGGTTGACGGCCAGACGATTCAAGCACTATACGCATTCACGCAAAATTACGATGGTCAGCTCGTTGATCGCAGCAGAATTGATTGGTTCCGCCCTGCTGTGCATTCCTTTGATGGATGGAAATTCTACGTTATCCCTAGCTCAAGGAATAGGCATCATGCTGGGGTACATCGTTGGTGCTGTTTTTGCAGGCAGCTTTAGTATGCTCTGGATTGAGCATATGCATCATCATCAGGGGCTTGAACAACATCTGTCCGAAGTTCATCATCAATACATATCCGAAACGGAAAAGCTTCACCAAATACTGAACGCAGTTCCATTATCCATCGCTACAGTGGACCCGGAGGGAACTGTACAGTTTGTTAATGATACCATGGAGCAAACAGCAAGAAATCAACTGCCCTGTACGACCACTTCCAATCTGATTGGGCTCCCTGCAAGCCAATTTGTCGAACAGGGGCAGGCTGACAGATTGGAGAACAGTATACGTAGGGCGGTTGTGGATGGGGAAATCAACGGTATGACCGTACGTTACGGCTCCTATGTATTCCAGTCGCGGACCGTGCCGGTCTATTCCCTTTCTCATGAAAGGTCAAGAGAGGTCACGGGAGCCATGCTCATAATTCAGGACATTACTGAGCTGGAAATGCTGCGAAGCGAGCTGGACAATGTGGATCGTCTCAGTTTGGTGGGGCAGATGGCTGCCAGCATAACTCATGAAGTGCGGAATCCGATGGCGGTTGTACGCGGTTTCCTTCAATTAATGCAAGAGAAGAGTCCTGATTCGCTAGATCACTACTATCAGATTGTACTGGAGGAGCTGGACCGGGCAAACAGCATCATTAATGACTTTCTCTCCCTAGCCCAGAACCGGATCTCAGAAAAGGAAGAGTCCCAGCTGCACGACATTATACATGAATTGAGCCCGCTGTTATGGGCAGATGCCAATCTGCGTGGACAGAGTATCGAACTCATGCTTGACCATAATGTGCCGAAGCTGCACCTGAATACGAAAGAAATCAAGCAGGTAGTGCTCAATCTGGCTCGCAACGGCATGGAAGCCATGACAGAGAAAGGGGTTCTGACGCTCGAAACGCGGATGGTGGATGACAAGGTCGAGCTGTGTGTACACGATACAGGTGCAGGCATAGCGCAACAGAAGCAAGAGAAGCTATTTGAACCTTTTTATACGACGAAAGCCAAAGGGACCGGGCTCGGGTTATCCATGTGCAGAAGCATCGTAGAACGACACAACGGAACGATTACGGTGGAGTCGCAGGAAGGCGAGGGCACGACCTTCAAGGTTTCGTTTCAACGATAAAGGCGCAGCATATTTTGCCAGAGATCAAGACATAATAATATGAATGAAGCCTTACCGCAGGCGGAGTCTGAACCTTGCTTTCATTGCTTGGCGATGTATAATAGGGATAGCACATCATTAAAATCCATGTTTTGTATGGCGGAGCATTGATGATTGTTGATTCCGAGGCAATTACATGTTCCCCGAAATAATAGAACAACCATTAATAAGGAGTGAAACGAATGTCGATGTCATTTGATCAATACATGAAAGATATGGTTCAACCGATGCGGGATGAGCTGACTCGCCTGGGTATTCAGGAATTGCGTACCCCTGAGGAAGTAGAAGCTAGTCTGCCAGATGCTAAAGGAACAGCACTTGTCGTGATTAACTCGGTGTGCGGATGTGCCGCAGGACAGTGCCGTCCGGGTGTATCTCAAGCCCTTCAGCACGATATTACACCGGATCACCTGTATACGGTATTTGCCGGACAGGACAAAGAAGCCACAGCAAAAGCACGTGAGTACTTTGCACCGTATCCTCCATCTTCACCTTCCATTGCTCTAATGAAAGACGGTGAACTCGTTCACTTTATCGAGCGTCACCAAGTGGAAGACCGTTCTGCGGAGGAAATTGCGGCTGATCTCACGAATGCATTTGACCGTTACTGCCGTTAATTAGCTCTAGGAGCGCCCCGCCCTTCGGATGACCGATGCCGGGGCGTTTCATTTTGAGCAAATAAGGTTATTGAAGCATTCGGACCTTTCAAGCTGGACATCAAATTTCATTTATGTAGAAACGGGGTGTGTTGAACGATGAGTTTGCAACAACAGATCATCGCTGAGTTGAAGGTTAAGCCAAGCATTAATGAAGAAGAGGAAGTCCGCAAACGCGTTGACTTTCTGAAATCCTACGTGAAAAATTCCGGTACCAAAGGATTGCTTATTGCCATCAGTGGCGGAATTGACAGTGCGGTTGCTGCAGCGCTGTGCAAAAAGGCTACAGACGAACTCACAGCCGAGAACAACCAGGAATACAAAACACTGGGAGTGTTCCAGCCATACGGTGAGCAATCCGATATCGATCACAGCTACGCGGTTGCAAAGGCATTTGACCTGAAGCATGTGGTGGAAACCAATATTGAAGATGCGGTCAATGAGATCGCGCTTGAAGTGGAGCAAGGCTTCAAATCCATGGGCAGCCCGCGTCATATGACTCCACAAGGCAAAGGGAATGTAAAGGCAAGAACCCGCATGGTCATGCAATACGCACTTTCTTTTGAAGAAAACCTGCTGGTGGTAGGTACGGATCATGCTTCCGAAGCCATCACCGGTTTCTATACGAAGTGGGGCGACGGGGCGGTTGACATTACACCGTTGAGCAGCCTGAACAAACGTCAGGTTCGTCAGCTCGCTGCATATCTTGGTGTTCCGCGCGAAATTTTGGACAAGGCTCCTTCAGCAGGGCTTTGGGAAGGCCAGACAGATGAACAGGAACTGGGCATTTCCTATGAGGATAACAGCGACTACCTGGAAGGCAAACAGATTGATCCTGCTGCGCAGGAGCGTCTTGAGTCATTCTATACACGCACTCACCATAAACGTAATGCCATCCCAGGCATCTAAAATCTTGGTGTAAGGTTTACAGGGTGAATGATTTAACCTGTTAATGAAAAAAAAGAGTCACTGCATCAGGCAGTGACTCTTTTTGCTGTAGTATCGGTTGGATGATATCCATTATGTTCAATTCTAGGTTTCCATCTGACGAAGCTGCATGCCCAGCTATATCTTCCCTGATTCTTATTTTCACATAAATGGGAATGTCGGTGAGGTACTCGCTTCTCGCTCTTCCTCCTGCTACAATAGAATACGTGTTCGGAGCAGTGATAAATAGAAACCATTCAAGATTCTACACAGCATAAAAGATTAAGCGGGTGAATCGTTAATGATATATGGAGTTGGAAACGATGTACTGGAGATCGGACGTATGCAGAAGCTGCTGTCTGGTCGTCATGCCGAAGCATTTATGAATCGAATTTTGACTCCGGCTGAGCGGAAATTGGCAGCTGAACGAGGGAAAAGGATGACTGAATTTGTGTCTGGCCGGTTTGCAGCAAAGGAAGCAGTGTCCAAGGCGTTTGGCTGCGGCATCGGCCGTGTGATGAGTTTTACAGATATCGAGGTGCTTCCTGACGAAAAGGGACGCCCGGTCGCAACGTTGTCTAGTCAGGCATGGGAACGGCTTCAATTGCCATATGACCAGCAGTATGATATTCATCTCAGCATTACGCATCAGACAGAGCTTGCAGCAGCTTTTGCCATCGTGGAGAAGACAGACAAATAGTCGGTAAGAATAGAGCAATAGGAATAGCAAGGTAACAGGAGAGGACGGAAATATGGGTTTAATGGAACAAAAGCAACACTTTAGTGTGAATTTGCTGGATTGGTACATGATTAACAGACGTGACTTGCCGTGGCGTCGTCACAATAATCCCTATTTTACGTGGGTATCGGAAATCATGCTTCAACAGACGCGTGTGGATACGGTCATCCCGTATTTCAACCGGTTCATCGCCAATTTCCCGACCGTTCAGGCCCTGGCCGAAGCAGCGGAAGAGGATGTGCTGAAGAACTGGGAGGGACTTGGCTACTATTCCCGTGCCCGTAACCTTCAGGCAGCTGCCCAGCAGGTGATGGAGCTGCACGGTGGAGAGATGCCGCAGGATAAACAGGCCGTATTTGCATTAAAAGGAGTGGGTCCGTATACAGCCGGGGCCATTCTCAGTATTGCCTTCAACCAGCCGCAGCCTGCGGTAGATGGCAATGTCATGCGGGTTCTGTCCAGATACTTCCTCATTGATGAGGACATTATGAAGGGCAGCACCCGGGTGCTTATGGAAGAGCTTGCCGGAGAGCTCATTCCGGAAGGGCGAGCGCGTGATTTCAACCAGGCGCTGATGGAACTTGGCGCGCTGGTATGTACGCCAAAAGCGCCGCACTGTCTGACTTGCCCGGTCATGGAGCAATGTTCCGGCCGCATCGCCGGACGGGAGCTCACGCTGCCGGTCAAGACCAAGGCGAAGCCGCCGCGCCCTGAGCAGCGGCTGGTCGCTCTGGTCGAGGGCCGCGGCGAGCATCGCGGCCAAGTGCTTGTGCGCCAGCGCCCAGCGACGGGCCTGCTGGCCCGCATGTGGGAGCTGCCGCATGTACTGGCGGCGCCCGCCGCAGCCGGCAAGGCGGCGGGGCCGCTGGCCGATGAGCCAGCCATGGCACTGCTGGCTGGCAGTCTGTGGGCGGAGGGCTTCGCTGCCCGCCCGGAGGGGCTGGCTACCCATGCGGAGCATGTGTTCAGCCACATCGTTTGGAACCTGCAGGTGTACAAGTGCACCGAGCAGGACCAGGGCAGTGAAGAGCTTCCGCTAATCGCTGCGGAAGCAAGAGCCGCCTATGACGCAGATACCCAGGCGGCTGCCAAGGAGATGGAGGCTTCCGTGCTGGAGGCTTCCCCCTCAGCATCCGATCTGGACGGAGAGATCCTTGCGGAAGCAGCGGATATCTCCCCTGACTCAGCTCTGACCCAGACAGGCAGGGGGGACGGGCTCATCTATCGCTGGATTGGACCCAAGGATATGGACAAGCTGGCCTTCCCTAATGTCTTTTTGAAGCTGCTCAGCAGTTACTTTGCTGGGGCTTATGATGAAGTAAAGGAATAATCCCATAAACAAAAGAGCCTGATTCAGTCATCAAGACCGAATCAGGCTCTTCTTATTGTCAGGCAGCCTTATTTCGCTGCTGCGTAACGTTTGTTCACTTCATCCCAGTTGATTACATTCCAGAATGCGGAGATGTAGTCAGGGCGTTTGTTTTGATATTTCAGGTAGTAAGCGTGCTCCCATACGTCCAGACCCAGAACCGGAGTCAGGCCTTCGAAGAGCGGGCTGTCTTGGTTAGGCGTGCTAGTGATGGACAATTTGCCATCTTTGCCTACAACGAGCCAAGCCCAACCGGAACCGAAACGAGTAGTAGCTGCCTTTGCAAAGTCTTCTTTGAACTTGTCAAAGCCGCCCAGTTCGCTGTCGATTGCAGCTGCGATGTCACCTGTAGGAGCGCCGCCGCCGTTAGGTCCGATGATTTCCCAGAACAGGCTGTGGTTAGCATGTCCACCACCATTGTTGCGAACCGCTGTGCGGATGCTTTCTGGTACGCTGTCAAGGTTAGCGATCAGATCTTCCAAGCTTTTTTCTTGCAGTTCAGGAGCGCTTTCCAGAGCTGCGTTAAGGTTAGTTACATAAGTATTGTGATGGCGATCGTGGTGAATTTCCATCGTTTGTGCATCGATATGTGGTTCCAGAGCGTCGTTAGCGTAAGGAAGTGCCGGTAATTGAAAAGCCATAGTGAAAATACCTCCTGAGATTTTAATTTTTTTAAGCATTTTGCACAACCAATTGAACGCTCCCGGGCAAGATTCAGACGAAGATAAGCACTACAATCTATGTCTTGCTGAGAGTCACTCAGTGAAGGGATGCAAACTGCTCAGGTACATATGTAATAATACCCTTGCCACTAATATTAAACCGCATCCGGGCTAATTAAGCAACATTTTTGTTTATTAAGTCCCCCGCAACGTTGATCAAATGCATGACTCGGGATAACAAACATATTTTACCCATTATGAATATATTTATGTGATATTAGCCGATTTAATAGACAAAAAAATTAATATTCGGATGTAAACGGTTACAATTAAGCGCTTTCAAAAGAAAATGCGTGTTTTATGGCGGAAAGTATGGTTTAATTGACGAAGAAGCGGTATTTTCTCGTTTTTTGTCATTATTCGAACATTGGGTTTTTGGTAAAAAGGGGAGCCCCTTTTTGTAAAACCTCATCAAGCTAACGAAAAGGGAGATTTAAGACATGCACGTTCGTTCCTTTCAGTTGAGTGATGCAAGCCAGATGACGGAGCTTCTCCAGGTTGCACTATCGGAAGAGTGTTATGAGAACACGATGGGCCCGTTTGCCCGTCAATTGTCATGGGATTCTGACCTGATTATGGTTGCGGAAGAAGAGGGAGACCTCGTCGGCGCCTTGATCGGTACGATTGATCACAACCAGGGATGCATCTACCGTATTGCGGTCCATCCAGACTATCGTCGCCGTGGAGTCGGCAAAACACTTGTCGAGGCCATGGAACAACGTTTCCAACAGCGGAAAGTCAGCCAAATATGGGTCGCGGGTGATGAGCACAACAAAGCAGCCATGCCTCTATATGAAGCTATGGGTTACGGCGCCAATAAAATATTAAGTGCCTTTCAGAAACTTAGTATTTTGTCCAAAGCCTAGGTTTGAATGATTAAAAAAGAAATAAAACAGATTCTCATTTTATATTAGGCATATCCCTTTAACGTAACCACGTAGGGATATGCCTTTCTATTTGTATGATCCTAAGCTGCGGATTATGCCTGAGGTGATTGGTGTTCATAACCAATTGTTTCACTCCGGCAAATAAGATAGACTTAGAGGGAGTATGAACGCCTTTATTGGAACAAAATTGATAAACGAGGTGTCCCTTTGAACTCCAATATACCTTCTACAGAGCGTATGAATTCCGAAGATCGAAGCAACCAGACAGGGTCTGGACAGCCGGGGAAATCCTGGGCTGCAGAACTATGGGACTGGGTGAAGACAATCGTTGTTGCTTTTGTGATCATGATGCTGCTGAATCTGTTTGTATTTAATCTGTCGATGGTCAAAGGTCAGTCCATGCAGCCGACACTTGTCGAGCGGGATCGTTTGTTCGTCAACAAGATTGTCTATGATATTGGAAAGCCATCCCGGTTTGACGTTATTGTACTGCGGGATCCGAGTGAAGGTGTGGAGAAAAAGGAATTCCTAGTTAAACGCATTGTTGGGCTTCCGGGCGATACGGTTGAAGTACGTGACCACCATTTGTTTGTGAATGGAGAACAGCAGGCAGAGACGTATACGGATACCGAGGTGCAGGATCCTGATTTTGGCCCGATCACGCTGGAAGATGATCATTATTTTGTGATGGGTGATAACCGCCATGAGGGGAAAAGCAAGGACAGTCGCGTCTTTGGCAGTATCACATCCAGTGAGATTGTTGGTAAAGCTGAATTTATTTTCTGGCCGTTTTCCGAGATGAAGAAACTGTAAAATGTTGGTTTGGAAACTTTGGACTTCATTTTGCGTCAAATATATGGACCCTTATCACAATTTAAATGCGGTACACACGGAAGTGTACCTTTATAGACGCCTGTCCTCTCAAGCGAGGCGGGCGTTCACTGTTTAGTGAATATGAGTGGAGAAGAAGAGAGGGAAGAGAACATGACGAGCGTACAGACCGGGGCAGCTCAGGCTGGTTCCGTGTGGGAACAGTTAAAACAGGAGATCAAGGCAGCTGCCCCCGGGCTGGGCATTGATGATGTCGGTTTTGCTTCGGCAGAGCCCTTTGTTTCGTTAAAATCACTGCTGGAGCAGCATCGGGACAACGGTTATGCATCCGGTTTTGAAGAACCGGACATCGAGAAGAGGGTGCGTCCTGCCTTGAAGGAGGGCGAGCCCGCTTCGCTTATCGCCATCGCTGTGGCATATCCATCGAAGATGGTTAATCCGCCGAAGTCGGAACCTGGTGCATATCGCGGCATTTTGGCCCGTTCGGCCTGGGGCAGGGATTATCACCATGTGCTGCGCGAAGCCATGGACAAGCTGGTTCAATTTATACGGGAACGGGTGCCGGAGGCCATGATTGAGAGCATGGTGGACACAGGGGCACTTGTTGACCGGGCAGTATCCCAGCGAGCTGGCATTGGTTTCAGCGCCAAAAACTGTTCCATCATTTCACCCAAGTTTGGATCGTGGATCTATCTTGGTGAACTGGTGACCAACATTCCCTTCCAGCCGGATACGCCGGTAACGGAAGATTGCGGGGAATGTACAAAATGTATCGATGCCTGTCCGACAGGAGCACTGGTGGGTCCGGGACAATTGAATGCACAGCGGTGTATTTCTTTTGTAACGCAGACCAAAGGGTTCGTGGACGAAGAGTTCATGTTGAAAATAGGCAACCGCCTGTATGGTTGTGATACTTGTCAAATCGTCTGTCCGAAGAATCGGGGCAAAAACTGGGACCACCATCCCGATCTGCAGCCCGATCCGGAGATTGTGAAGCCGCTGCTGTTACCGCTGCTGGACATCGGCAATCGTGAGTTCAAGGAACGCTTCGGGCAGAGCTCTGCCGCCTGGCGGGGCAAAAAGCCGATTCAGCGTAACGCAGTGATAGCACTCGGCAATTTCAAGGACAAAAGCGCTGTACCGAAGCTAACGGAGGTACTGAAGCGTGATCCGCGTCCCGAGCTGCGGGGAACCGCAGCCTGGGCGTTAAGCAGAATTGGAGGAGAAGACGCAATGAGAGCAATTGGGGAAGCTGCCGCTAACGAACAAGATGGAAACGTACTAAGCATGCTGCAGAAGGCCAAGGAACGACTCAGTTCGTCCGGGTCCTTACCCGAAAAGCCGCAGGTTGGGCTAATGAGTGACAAGCAGCAAGAAGAACAGAAGAATGAATCAACCGATACGGATTCGAATGCATCCGGACAATCGGTGAAGCAGGAGGCGGCTGCGTGGAAACCTTCGCCCGTAACAGGGCTTCATGGTACGCCGGTATTTTATGATGAAGTGCTGACACCTATTGGTACACTTACGTTGTGTGCTACGGAAAAGGGACTCTGTCATATTGATTTTGGAGCATTTCATGTACGTGAGGCGCACCTGCAGCAATGGGCCCGAACCTGGATTGGCGAGTACCGATACGAGAAAAACGAAGAGAAGCTGAGCGAAGCTGCGAAGCAGCTGCAGCAGTACTTTGCCGGGGAGCGAAAATCCTTCGAGTTGGAAATGGATCTGCTCGGAACACCGTTCCAGCTTCAAGTATGGCAAGTCCTGTCCGATATATCTTATGGAGAGGCCTCAACACACCAGCAGGTTGCAGAAACGATCGGAAGACCCAAAGCTGTTCGCGCAGTTCTGGATGCCATTAGCAAAAATCCGATTCCGATCATTATTCCCTGTCACCGCATCAGCGGCAAAGACGGAACCCTGGTAGGTTATGTAGGCGGTCTGCAAACCAAGGAGCAATTGCTCGCATTGGAGCAGCAATCGTAAGAGCGGGGGACGTTCATGAAGTATGTAAACGTGGAAAGTGTGGAGGCGGGTGAGTGTCTGGGCAAAACCGTGTACTCAGGCAATGGAACAGTCTTGTTGTCTGCGGGAGTCCAGCTCACCGTATTTATGATTAATACGCTGAAGCGTATTGGCGTAACCATGCTGTACATCCAGGATGAAGCGTATAAAGACGTGGAGACAGAAGACATTCTGGATGAAGCCACGAAGCGGGCTATTATTAATGAAATGAGCGTGACGCTGGAGGCGGTACGCTCCGGGAAAGACTGGAGCCCGAAAAAGGTTGCAATTAGCATAGACAAGCTGCTGAACGACGTATTAAATGGGCGGGAACTGCTTGTCCAGTTAACGGATATTCGAACCAAGGACAATGCCCAGTACGTACATGCCATGAATGTATGTTTGCTTTCATCTGTAATGGGACTCAATTTGGGTTTGAACTACAATCAGCTGAAGGATCTGGCGGTGGGTGCGCTGCTTCATGATATCGGCAAAGTCGGAGAGCCTCCCGGCAGCGCTTCGGCGGCAAATGCTTCCCTTCACCATACCTGGCGGGGGTTCGAAGTCATCAAGTCCAAGCGGGAGTTCAGTCTGCTCGTGGCTCATACGGCCCTTCAGCACCATGAGCATGTGGATGGTACCGGGCTGCCGAGAGGCATTATGGGCAAGGACATTCATCTGTTTGCCAAAATTGTCGCTGCCGCCAATATCTATGATAATCTGATCAACGGCTCGTCTGGTCCAAGCCTGCTGCCGCATGAAGCCTGTGAAGAGATGATGGCCATGTCGGGTACGAAGCTGGATCGGGACATCCTGATTGAATTTAACCGCAGCGTATCCGTATATCCGAACGGAACAGCCGTCAGGCTGTCCACTAGAGAAACTGGAGTCATTGTCCGGCAGCATCGGGGGCTGCCAGGCAGACCGGTCATTCGGGTTGCACGCGGAAGCACGCGTTATGATCTGGATGTGGTCGAGGTGGATCTGGCCAGGGAAACGACCGTTTTCATAGAGGCGGTTATGACCTAGGTTTACATGGAGCTTGATGAGAGGTTTACCCCCAGGTTGAAGCGAAGTTTGGGTTCGCCGATTTTTAACTATTAGCTGGAAAATCCGTTTGCTCCAATCGTGCGGAAATGCTATGATAACTTTCAGGAAATCCGGTCCGTGACACGTGTACAAGCAGGCAAGTGGACATCAGGTGCTGACACGGATCATCAGGCTTTTTAGATTGCATACAGAGGTGTCTAAGAGATGGAAATAGTAATACCGATTATCACATTGATTGTAGGTCTGGTCGGGGGATTTTTCATCGGGGTGTACTACTTGCGTAAACAACTCGAGAAAATGCAAAGTGATCCCGACATGCTTCAAAAAATGGCGAAGCAAATGGGTTATAACCTGAATGGCAAGCAAATGCAGCGCGCCCAGCAGATGATGAAGAACCAGCAGCCAGGCGCGAAGATGCCTCAGCCGGGGCAGCATCCTGCGCGTAAAAACTCGGGCCGCCGAAAATAATAGTTGTAAGCAAGCAAATTGCATAATTGATTATGCATAATGCTGAAGTGAAAGAAGGCTTACACCAAGTGGTTCGAAAGGAGGCGTTCGGCAGTGGCTGGCGTGAAAGATTATTTGAATTCAAAAGTATCCGACAATCGGGAGAAGATCGAGTACCATGTGGAACAGATCCTCAAACTGATCGGAGAAGATAGTACGCGAGAAGGGCTGCTTGAGACGCCTGCACGCGTAACCCGTATGTATGAAGAGATTTTTGGCGGGTATGAAGTGGACCCGCGCGATGTACTCGGCGTGACGTTTGACGAGAATCATGAAGAGCTTGTCATTGTGAAGGACATCGTTTATTACAGCCAGTGTGAACATCATATGGCGCCCTTCTTCGGCAAAGTGCATATTGGGTATGTACCCAGCGGCAAAATTGTCGGGTTGAGCAAAATGGCTCGGTTGGTCGAGGCAGTTACCCGTCGTCTGCAAGTTCAGGAACGTATCACTTCACAGATTGCCGACATCCTGAACGATGCTGTTGAACCGCATGGTGTCATGGTCGTTGTGGAAGGTGAGCACTTGTGCATGTGCTCCCGCGGCGTGAAAAAGCCTGGCAGCAAGACGGTAACTTCCGCGGTCCGTGGTTCCTTCCGGGACAATACGGCGCAGCGTGCTGAGTTTCTGTCTCTGGTTAAGGACTAAGACCCGAACCGGACAAGCTTTCAAGCCGTGTCCAATCATTAAAGGTTCACCTAATAAGCCGAGTTCCCTGGGAACCGGCTTATTTATTTATATGAGCATTTGTGTACATCCAGCGATGTTTAAAACCCTTTCCTTGTCTTATCCTGATTCAGATTCGTTTAGTCGGAGGTTAGCAAATATGAGTGTACCTTTGAATTCAGACAATACCGAACAGCCTGGAGCAGAGCAGGCGCTTCCGTCCAACTCGTCATCCAGGCTGCATCGTATACAGATCTGGGAAACCCCATTACTTCGGTATGGAAGCAGTGTGCTAGAGGCATTTGCATGGGAAGAAGTGATGTGCCGCCGTGTAGGCGAAGGGCATCTGCCGGTTGCCCATATTTGGCGTCATCCTGACGCATTTGTTGCAGGTCTGCGGGATCGCCGGCTTCCCAAGGCTGTAGAGGCAATGGAAGGCATAAGAACGCAGGGAACCGCTGTCTGTGTTCGTCCCTCGGGAGGTGCAGCTGTTCCTCTTCATCCTGGCGTGGTTAACATTTCATTGATTTTGCCTAACCCGGCCCGAGCTATCAATATTCACGATGACTTCCGCGAGATGGCAGCTCTTATTGCCGAGTCGTTAACACCATGGTCGAATCAGGCGCGAACCGGAGAGATCGAGGGTGCCTTCTGCCCCGGTGATTATGATGTCAGTGTAGGCGGACTGAAATTTTGCGGTATTGCCCAGCGAAGGCAGGCCAAGGCGTATATTATAACGGCTTTTATTATCGTCGAAGGGCAAGGAGACAAGCTGGCGGCAGATGTACGCAAGTTCTATCAGCATGCAGCAGACGGCCTGCAGGAAGGGTATCCCGATGTTCGTCCGGGCACCATGGCGAGTCTTCAAGAGCTCGCAGGAGTGCCTTCTGCAGCAGCTTACACCGCTTCCTTGGTCCGTACGCTTCGTAATCGATACCCTATGGCTGAGACTGACCACGTATTGTCCGTTGATCGAGAGGCAGTCAGGCAGACGGCAGAGCAGATGAAACTGCGCTACGATTAGTATCGTTCGAGAACACTTGGAATTGGTTAATAGAGATGATATGATGTGATTTCGGAAGGAGAGTGCCAAGATGGAAACATTAAGATATACATTTGAATATGAGGTTGTTTCTTCAGGCGAGAAGTCTGAATTCAGCCAAATGGCAACAAGCAAGGAAGAAGCTGCGGCTTTGATCGTTGCACGTATTGCCGACCTGGAATTCACGGGTGAGGAAGATATCAAGCTGGGGGATCTGATTGCCATCAGCAAACAGGTTGGGGACAACTATGTTGCGTGCGAGGGCTGTGCTTCCTAGTCTAGCATGACGCGTCAGTGACCTTATCTAAATACAAGCAAGTCTTCTTGAATCAGGAGGCTTGCTTTTTTTATTGCAAATGAAGAAGAGATATCTGGCAGTCTACCGGCTGGAGATATCTCTTTTCTCTTGTTCCCTTTTCCCTTTTCCCTTTTCGTTTCTAGTAGGGTGGCCACAACAGCTTGCGTGCCGTTTCATAACGTTCAGCCACCGCAGGCCAATAGACGACATTCCACCAGTCCTCGATATATTTCTTGCGCTCATTCTGATGCTTCAGATAGTAGGCATGCTCCCATACATCCAGCGGCAGGAGAGGTACGATGTCGGACTGGGACAGGTTCTGGTGCTTCTCCGCCTGTAAAATCTCCAAACGGTGAGCCCGTGGACTCCAGACAAGGAGAGCCCAGCCGCTGCCTTCCACTTTGTTAGCGGCTTCAGTGAATTGATTTTTGAATGCCTCATAACTGCCAAAATCCCGTTTGATCTGTTCAGCAAGTAATCCGGAAGGTTTGCCGCCGCCTCTGGGATTCATGATCGTCCAGAAGATCGTATGAAGGTAGTGGCCTGCACCATTGAAGGCAAGTTCTCGTTCCCAATGTTTGACGAGTTCGAAATTATTTTTTTTACGTGATTCTGCCAGTTTCTTCTCGGCTGTATTGAGTCCGTCCACATAGGATTGATGGTGCTTATCGTGATGAATGCGCATCGTCATTTCGTCAATATGTGGTTCGAGTGCGTTGTAGGCATAGGGCAGAGGAGGCAGCGTGTGTCCTCCAATCGGAACAGGTCTCTCCTTCACAGGAGGTGTAGAAGGCAAGGTGATGCTCTCTGTAGTACCGGAAGATGGCGATAGACCGGAGACCTCTGAAGACTGGACCTGTGAAGAAGAAGATGAAGGTGCGGGAGCTGACGGAGCGTTAGTTTTTCCAGCCATGGATGATGGCTCCTCCGCTGCTTCACGCTCGGTGCGTCCTGACAATTGAACATACTTATCCAAAGAAAAGGGAGCATCACTTGCCGAATCTCGCATGATTCCAGGCTGAATCAAGGTATCGAGTACACCGAGGAAATACTCCGATTCGCGGATAAAGTGCAGAATGACTGCCTTAGCGAGCGGGACAGCTTGCACGGCGGCACTTTGCTCAAGCAGGACGTACAGCTGCCTGATGAATTCCCGCGATTGTGAACGTGCAGAGGAGACAAGCTGTTCTACGCTTCCGATGATGTAAGGGGCAGGGGGATGGGTTCCGGGTAACAGTTGTTTCAACAGCTGGTTGGCTACCTTCTCGGTATTTTCAAACGTCACTGCCCATTCTTCAAGCAGCTTCACATAAGTGGGCTCCAGATCGGGAACCAGTGCCCGAATAACGAGCGTATGCTCTTTCTCCTGCTCCTTCCAGAACCTGATCTCCTCCAGAATGCGGAGAGGCAGCAAGGGTCCATAGCCAGACCAATTCATATGCGGCAAACCTCCATTCAATTAAAATGTCATATCGGCCTTCAAGGGATAGGGTGTGATTAACCTTTTATAATCGTCCCAAAAGTATATTCACCTGCCATGTTGTCCTATGTGTGCATAAAAAAAGAGCCCCATAGGGGCTCTGATCACCGGAAGATTTTATTCTCCTCCGGCATTGGTATTTTCCACATCGTCGCTGCTTGTTTTCGTCACATGACTCAGGAACGTAGAGACACGGCGGAGATACTCCTTCGGATGTTCCCTGAAGATCAGCTCATGATGCGCGTCCTGTACGATCCATTCCTCTGAGTAGGTGTTCGTCTGGTTGGCGGCGAGAAGCTCGGCGATCGGATATGGAGCCTTCTCATCCTCCGTCCCGTGAATGAAGAAGATGGGGAACGGATAGTCTTTCTTTTTGACTTCCTGATACGGAATCTGCTGTAATCCGGTGCCATTCAGAACCGGGAATAACAGATTCATGATCTGCAAAGTGGGTTGTCGCGGCAGATCGATCTGATTATGAATGTTGTGATACAGCGTATCCGGCTCCAGCAGGAAAGTGCTGTCGAGAATCATGGCATCCACGTTCTCGGTGAGCAGCCCCGTCTGTAATGCTGTGCCTGCGCCCATCGAGAATCCCCAGACGACAAGCTCCTGAGCACCGCGCTGCTTGGCGAACTGAATGGCACCAAGCAATTGCTGGGACTCGGCTTTGCCCCCTGTAGCGACTGCCTTGTTCACCTGAGAGGCGAAACCATAGTCAAACATCACTACATTGAACCCGAGCTGGTGGGCATAGTGAGCCAGGTCATACATGGGAACCCAGGTTTCCTCCCGATTGGCCCCATATCCATGACTGAAGATGATGGTTTTGTTGACATCCGTGTCTGCGGGGATATACCAGCCCTGCATCGTACGGCTGCCATCTGCTGCCGGGAACGTGATATCCTCGTACTTCATGTTCTTGGCCTGCATTGGATTGGAGAACACGGGAGCTACGGTCGGGTTGGATAGTACCCAGGCAATATAGCCGTGTAAGGCAATGAAACAAAAGAGCAGAAAAAATACAACGGAGAGCAGCAACGCTACGATAATATGTTTGAACCGGATCAGCCTCGGTGATAACGAAGAAGGCAGATCGGACACTTTCGTTTGCAGCGGGGCTTCGCTCTGGGATGTCGGAAACATGATTGCCCCTCCTTATTCAGATCAATTGAAGATAACAACGAGTTCAGATCAGATCATATGGCTTGATGTCCTTGCTTGCCTATGCAGCAAAGTCTTGCTTTTATATCTTTATCGTATGTTTCCATATAGTCAAAGTCAATTGATTGGAGGCATTTGTTACGCAATTGTTATATAGTCCGAAAGATATATGGGTAACATTTCCTGATGGTGCAAATTGCAGGGGATTTAGTCTTATAAAAAGAAAATATTTACACTTCATATCGTCATGATTTGGCTCATTTTGGTTTACAGATGAGATTGTTTCTCATATAATTTATGTAACCAAGTTTCATGTGATGAAACATGAGGAGGGCATTATGCCATGGAAGACCGCAAATTAACCGTCCGGGCTGTGGAACGGGCGCTGGATATATTATTATGTTTTACCACACGCAGCGATCTTGGACTCACAGAAATTGCGAGCCAGATTGGTTTGCACAAAAGTACGGTTCATCGTCTGATGGCGACGCTGGAGGAGAAGGGCTTCGTCATTCGCGATGCGGCCACTGAGAAATACAGGCTCGGCATTCGAATCTGGGAGCTGTCTGCTCATATGTCCCGCAGTGATGATCCTGCCATTTTGCTGCTTCCTGCAATGGAGCGGCTCAGAGATCGTTTGGGAGAAACGGTCAGTCTGTACCTGCGGGATGGCAGTGAGCGTATCCGTATTCAGGCTGTTCAGAGTGATCAGGCCATCCGGCGGGTGGCTCCGGTTGGCGTACGTCTTCCTCTATCCGTAGGGGCATCCAGCAAGGTACTCATGGCATTTGCGACGGAAGAAGACCGGGAGGAACTGATGAATGGCCCCGAATGGCCCGTATTTATCGATCCCGAAGTTTACCTGGCCCAGATGGGCGATATCCGGGAGAATGGATATGCGACCAGCTACGAAGAACGTGAGCCTGGAGCGGCTGCAGTATCGGTTCCTATTATGGATCGAAAGGGGAATATTGCTGCTGCACTATCCGTATCAGGTCCCGTTAGCCGCCTGTCCCAGGAAACTTTGCACGAATATGCACCTGTGCTGAAGGAAGCAGCCGCGCAGATGGGCCTCATGTTGTCCTGATCCGGCGTGTCTGGAAGAAAAAGGGTTGTATTTCTGACTGGCTTGCGCTAGTCTGTAATGGACAGCCCAGTGGGGGCTGCAATGAATTGAATATGGAACTGCGGTACACATACCGCAACTGTTAACGTTACTGGGGGAGTCCGAATTGTCCGGACTGAGACGGGATCGCATGAGATTCCGGACCCTTTGCACCTGATCTGGATCATACCAGCGTAGGGAAGTAATCGGCGATACAACCACGAACACTGCATAATCCAGCCTTTGGCATGTCTCCACTTGAGGGAGCTTGACATCAGGCTTGTTATGGGGTGATGGACATAGGCCGGTTCCCTCGGGAACCGGCTTTTTTATATACAGTGTCAAGCGATCATCCGCAGCAGAGGTGGTTACCTTCTTTTGCGGGAGAGCTGGAGTTGGGTATAACCCGATTATGCCTGTGCCAGATTCTGTCTGCACTATGCCGCTGTAATGTTCTTTCTTCGGAAGTTGGCCGCTCTTTTCTTGCCTATGCGTGGATGATATGGAACGGGTGCACGAGCGATCAAACTGGCCCATCCATGGGACGACCAACGAGGAGGAAGAGGTAGCGATGAACACAAACAACAGAACAACGGCACAGGAGCATTCAGGACAGGGGTTGGAAAAGGAAACAGTGGCGGCCGGACGGGTTCAACCGTTTCCCGGCAGCCGCAAAGTTTACATTCAGGGCTCACGGCCGGATATTGCTGTACCGGAGCGTGAAATTGCCCTTCATGACACGAATACACCCCAAGGGGTGGAGCATAACGAGCTGCTGCGCGTGTACGATACGAGCGGCCCTATGACGGACCCTGGATTTCACGCCGATATCCGGGCAGGCCTGCCAGCTTTGCGTGCACGCTGGATCACAGAACGAAACGATGTAGAGGCGTACCAGGGACGTACCGTCAAACCGGAGGATAACGGATTGAAGCCTGGAGGGAAGAGAACCGGAGCTGAAGAATATCCAGGCCTCCGCGGCAAACCGCTCCGTGCACAATCCGGACGCTGTGTCACCCAAATGCACTATGCGAGGCAGGGCATCATTACGCCTGAGATGGAGTTTGCAGCTATTCGTGAAGGCGTGGAGCCGGAATTCGTCCGGCAGGAGCTGGCGAGCGGCAGGGCCATTCTGCCATCCAATATTAATCATCCAGAGAGCGAACCGATGCTGATCGGACGTCACTTCCACGTGAAGATCAACGCGAATATTGGCAACTCTGCCGTATCCTCTTCGATTGAAGAAGAAGTGGAGAAAATGACTTGGGCGGTACGCTGGGGGTCCGATACGGTAATGGATCTTTCCACGGGCAAGGATATCCATACGACCCGGGAATGGATCATCCGCAATTCTCCGGTACCAATCGGGACGGTGCCGTTGTATCAGGCGCTGGAGAAGGTGAATGGCGAAGCCGAGGCACTCACCTGGGAGTTGTACCGGGATACGCTCATTGAGCAGGCAGAGCAGGGTGTGGATTACTTTACGATCCATGCAGGCGTACTGTTGCGTTACATACCGATGACGGCCAAACGGATGACCGGCATTGTATCCAGAGGTGGTTCCATTATGGCGGCATGGTGCCTTGCACACCATCAGGAGAACTTTTTGTACACGCATTTTGAGGAAATCTGTGAAATCATGAAAAGGTATGATGTAGCCTTCTCTCTCGGAGATGGACTCCGCCCGGGCAGCATCTATGATGCCAATGATGAAGCCCAGATGGCTGAACTTGCTACGCTTGGTGAACTGACACAGATTGCGTGGAAGCATGATGTGCAGGTGATGATTGAGGGGCCAGGACATGTGCCGATGCACAAGATTAAGGAGAATGTCGACCTTCAGATGGAGATCTGCAAGGAAGCACCGTTTTATACACTTGGTCCGCTGACAACCGATATTGCACCAGGCTATGACCATATTACCTCAGCCATTGGAGCGGCGATGATCGGCTGGTTCGGAACGTCGATGCTCTGCTATGTGACACCAAAGGAACATCTGGGCCTGCCGAACAAGGATGATGTCCGGGAAGGCGTTATTGCTTACAAGATTGCGGCACATGCCGCTGATCTGGCCAAAGGCCATCCGCGTGCACAGCGCCGGGATGACGCGCTGTCGAAGGCCCGCTTCGAATTCCGCTGGCGGGACCAGTTCAACCTGTCCCTGGATCCGGAACGTGCGCTGTCCTATCACGATGAGACACTCCCGGCTGAAGGGGCCAAGGAGGCCCATTTCTGCTCCATGTGTGGACCTAAATTTTGCAGCATGCGCATTACGCAGGATATTCGTGCGTTTGCCGCGGACAAAGGATTATCCGAGAATGAGGCTGTGGCAGCCGGAATGCAGGAAAAGGCTGAGGAATACCGGACGCGAACCTAAGCGCCATTACAGCCCAATTTGGGCTGTCTAAGATATATAAAAGCCGTTCTCTCCACTACTGGGAGAAGAACGGCCCCTAACTAACGCCTACCAATATTTAATTGCTGCTCCAAATAAGATGCCAGCGATGCAAGCGGGCTGTAGATCTCCCTAACCGTATTTGCTGAGGCAAGGGCAGCCGCGGGAGCCATGGATAGCTGAGCAGCTACAATGGTTTTCTCTGGTGACCGTGCAGCTAGTTGCTGCAAGCCCGTTGTCACCGCCTCCATATATCCTTCCTTATCGCCGCGCATGATCAGCTCAAATGTACCAGGAATTAATGCGGCCTTTGTTCTCGAAGCAGCCACAACGTTTGCCTGCCCGTTAGTTTCACCTTGCTGTAGTGCTTCATTCACCCGCGCCATCGTTCCTTCAACCGTTGCTGGATTGGTAAAAGCAAGAATGTATTCCTGCGAATCCTGCTGCAGCTTCTGCAATAATGGATCATCAATACCGATAACGGGGATGGAGACTTGCTGTGCTTCGTGCGCCAGTACTGCAGCAAATAGAGTACAGGTGACTAGAATCGCATCTGCATGACATTGGGCAATCCACTGTAATGTCTGGGATACCTTTTCCCGAATGACAGCCTCTGAGAAGTCCGTATCCTGCTTAAGGCGATCCAGACCAGGATCGACATAATGCACAAGTTCCACTTCATAGGGGGCGAGCACTTCTTCAATGAGTGCGATGTTGGAGTAGTGAGCGTGATAACAGCCGATTGTGATCATAATGACTTCCCCTTTGCCAATGCTTCTTTTTATGAGCCGTAAGTGCTGCAGATATTTAATCCATTATAGGAGCGCGACCGGGAACTGTACAGCGTTTAAATCAATGCCAATAACCGTCCCTCCGCCACATGGCAGAAGGACGGTTCTATAGTCAGACTCCAATACAGTCAGGTTTCATTTTATCGCATGGAAGGAGATACGTTCTTTTGAGCCATTTTTTGCTGCAGAATCTCGTGAAAGGATAGACCTTGAGTGTTCTCATTCTCCTTTTTGGGAGCAGTGGTCGCCGTGTTGCGCGGATATTGGTGGTGGTACGGGATCATTTGCTGAATAGGCATGCGGATCATCTTGGTTCCTCCTTTTGGTAGATAAATAAGTTGAGCCTATAAACGTTACACTTAACACTGCGATTGCAGTACCCTCTTCCGATCGCTGTTATCCCCAGATTTTTTGAATTCCCTCATTAAGGGGAAAATCCGGTGATAAAGGCGAGCGCTTCGCTTCTTCAGTGAGTCCTGCCCTCTCCGTTGGGGTGTAAACATTAAATTCATCTTATATGGACTATGTATTTTGATTGGTAGTTGTTCCAAGTGCGCATATAGGTATATGTGACTTGTTAGACGAAATCGGGAAGTTATGACGTAATTCCAATTGGATTGTAGTGATTTTACCCCGTATTCAGGGGGATGTAAACGGTTTTAGGGAAATTCAGGAATAAAGAACCTGAAATACAAGGTTTGATATGGGAGGAACGAATCGGTTGTTAAGTGAATAGTCCCAGTTTCAGGAATGTCAATTGTGACGAAAATAAGACAAATTGTCTGGGAGAGTAGGTATCATTGAAGCTAACTAACTTGGTACCATAGTCGGTTGTCGTGAGTGTGATGGGGGTGGTTTTATACGTGTTTTGCAGGTGAGAGAGGGGAGCAGCACCCAAAAAAGCCATCCAACGAGCTGGATGGCTTGTGCAACGTTAATCAAGAAATGTAAAGATAAATATCATTATTCTGTAGTTGGCCTAGCTTGTTTTACCGCAATATAGATATCGACCTGAACTTGGGCAGGATCCATACTCCGTTCATCATATAACTCGAAATCAACGGTAAACGTTCGCTCGTTCTGATGGCTCCAGCCCCAAACGGCGCCCCATGCTTCACCTACAACTTCTGCCATTGGACCCTTGCGGGAGGTGAAAACGGCGTATGTTGCTGGTGGCAATTCGATGGAGTTCATGCCAGCTGGTAACGTTTCATCTGCAGCTACCTCGTGGCCTACGAGGATGGTGTATTCCCCGTGTATACCATCGGTATAATCTGTGTAGCAGCCGTATCGGGGTGCTTCCGGTGCAGGAATGTGCTCTGACGTGAAGTAGCGGCTCCATAGATCCTGAATACAGCCTTGGCCGCTCATCTCGATCGCGTTGGTCGTTCTGGCTGATATGCCAGCCAGGCGTTTGCCAGGAAGTGTAACATATCGAACAGGTTGAACGGAGTGCGTATTGTTGTTACCTTTCGGATTGGAGGCGCTCCATCGTTTCAAAAAGGGAAGCTGATTGCGCAGCATTGCCCGCGCTGATTCCTCATCCATACCTTCTTCGATGAGGATCGCGGTGCACATTTCAATCATGCCTTCCAGCGTAATATTGGGCTGTTGGAACATGCCTTCTTTGTAGCAATAGATGCAGTATTCACGGGTTGCACTTCCATCTGCTTCCGTTCCGAATTGGGTAGGGGTGGTCAGCGGCATTCCGCAGCTCTGGCATATCGTGACGTTCATTTATCATTTCCTCCTCGTTATGTACAGCTTGAATATAGATGAAGTATACCGAGAGGAACTGGACATAAGTCTGTCAGGTTTGCGAAGGGGCAGCGTAATTTTGCACGATTTGTTCTGCAATTCGGCGAATCTCGTCACGTATATGAAGAGGCTCCAATACCTCGGCATCTGCGCCAAAGCCAAGAATGAACCCGTACAGCCAGTTATCTTCCGGAAAAGCCACCTGACTTATATAATATCCCTTGCCGTCGGGGATCACGTTCTCTATGCCAAACCACTCTTCGGCGATATGACGGACACGGGCATGGAATCTCATCGTCATGGCAACTGTGTTCCCTGGAGTCGCCCACTCCTGCTGCCAGGGCCTGTCCTGCAGGTTGATGGGTTTGCGTTCAAAGCTTCCATGAGCAAGTGTCACGTCCTGCATACGGACCAGTTTGAACATGCGAAACTCATTACGCTCATGACAGAACGCATAGAGGTACCAGGAGTGCTTTTTAAGAACAAGGGTATGAGGATCGACGGTTCTGTGAGTTTGGGCTCCTTCGGCGCTGCAATATGTAAAGGTGATTGAACGCAGCTGATCCAGTCCCTGTTCAATGATTTGCAGTTTGTTTTGCAGCGCTTCCGGGTGGGTCCACATCGAATAATCCACAATGAAACGATTGGTTTCGGCCTGAAAGTCGTCGTTTTTGGATTCCGGAACAATGCTGCTTAGTTTCTCCATCAACAGTTCCCGTGCTACATTGGTATGCGATGTGGAGACGCTGCGCAGTGCGGTAACAATAGAGGCCAGATCCCGGTCAGTCAACACGTTTCGATCCAGCCGGTAACCTTCCGCAAGGCCGATGCCACCGCTCATGCCCTGGTACGTCACGACAGGAATGCCTGCCTGGCCCAGGGTATCAATATCTCGATAAATGGTGCGGACAGAAACTTCAAACGTGTCTGCCAGATCCTTGGCCTGTACACGGCCGCGATTGATTAGTAGTACAACGATGGCTAATAAACGGTCCAATTTCATAAAAAAGGTTTCCTCTCAATGATTTATATGTTGGATCCAGATATGTTATATTGTTGAGCATCACATATAGGAGTGGGATAAGCAATGAAGCGAATTACGATTCTGATTGCGGACGATGAAGTGGAGATCGCTGATCTGGTTGCTTTGCATTTGCAAAAAGAAGGATACCACATCGTCAAGGCATACGATGGCAAGTCGGCCCTGCACGCCATTCAGACGCAAGCGATCGACTTGGCCGTTCTGGACATCATGATGCCAGGCATGGACGGTTATGAGGTCACCCGCAAGATTCGGGAACAGCACCACATGCCCATCATTTTTCTGAGTGCCAAAACGTCGGATATGGACAAAATTACGGGTCTCGTGATGGGCGCTGATGATTACATGACCAAGCCGTTCAATCCGATGGAGCTTGTAGCCCGGGTGAACTCCCAGCTTCGTCGTTCCTTGCAATTCAGCCAGTCTATACCTGTCCAGCGTTCCATTCTGGAGAAGGGCGGACTCGTCATCGCGCCGGATCAGCATAGCGTAACACTCTACGGCAAACCGGTGGAACTAACACCGAAGGAGTTCGACATTCTGTATCTGCTCGCTAGTCATCCCAAGCAGGTGTTCAGCGCGGAAAGCATTTTTGAACAGGTATGGGGAGAGGCCTATTACGAGAGCGGCAATACGGTAATGGTCCATATTCGAACCCTGCGCAAAAAGCTCGGAGAAGATCTGGACAAGAACAAGTTTATCAAAACGATCTGGGGCGTGGGGTATACATTTAATGACTAAACAAAGAAGTTTTCGGACAACCATGATTATGCTGCTGGGTCTGAGCATGCTGGCCTCTGGCGCGATCACCTATGGGATTTACAAGCTTTTGCAGGCTTACTATTCAGGTGTGAGAGCAGAAGATCAGCTTGCCGAATATCGCCATTTTATGAAAAGCATTGGAGATATCTATTTCTTCCTCATTTTATTCATCCCGCTCGCCATTCTGTTCTTTTTCTGGTTTACCAAGCCCTACGTGACCTATTTCAAGGATATTTCCACAGGGATCAGGCATTTGGCAAATGGAGATTTTCAGCATCGAGTCCAGATCTCTTCGAAGGATGAATTGGGTACAATCGCGGAGGATGTGAATTTGGCGAGTGAGAAGCTTAGGGAGGCAGTAGAACGGGGGGATTTTGCCGAAACCAGCAAGGACCAGCTCGTCGTTAATCTGGCACACGACCTGCGAACACCGCTGACTTCTGTGCTTGGGTATTTGGATCTGCTCATGAAGGATGATCAGCTGACAGAGGAACAGGTCAGACACTTTACATCGATTGCCTTTACCAAATCCCAGCGGCTGGAGAAGCTGATTGATAGTTTGTTTGAAATTACCCGGATGAATTATGGCATGCTCCCAATAGAGAAAACACGGCTGGATCTTAGCGAACTGCTGAAACAGATGAATGAAGAATTATATCCTGTATTTGAGAAAAATCGTCTGCTCACCCGGTTAACTATCGAGTCGGATTTGACCATCTCCGGAGACGGAGAATTGCTCGCCAGGGTGTTTGAGAACCTGCTGATTAATGCTGCACGCCATGGCAAGGATGGCATCTATGTGGACCTGAAGGGATACCGGGAGGCAGATCAGGTCGTCATTCAGGTTATTAACTATGGAGGGCATATTCACCCGGAGGATTTGCCGCATATTTTCGATATGTATTACACCGGAGATCGTGCACGGACCCCTCAGGAGGGTGGGACAGGCCTCGGCCTGTTTATAGCCCGGAATATTGTGGAACAGCATGAAGGGACCATTTCGGCCCAGAGTGATGTGGTACGGACCTTATTTGAGGTGCGCCTTCCAGCAATGGAATGAGGTTTGCAGTCAAATTTAAGAAAAACTTTAAAAATGCCCTGCTTTTTCTTTAACTAGTTTTCTCTATCCTTGATTGTACGAGGCAAAGGAGGAGCAAGGATGAAGAAGTGGGGCTTTTTACTATGCATCATTTTGATCGGGTATGTGATGACAAGATCGCCGGCATCTTTTCAGCAGAAGGATGAGATGATCATTGAAATTCAGGATAAGCATGAAAACCATACGGGGTATACAGTATCCATCACCGGTAATATTCAGGATCAAGTACATAAGGGCAACTTGCTGCTTGTTAATACAACCTATCCGGTTCATCCGGAAGGCATAAGAACCGATATTATAAATGTGGCGCAGCAGGACGATCTGGTCCGTGGATACGGATTGTTGGATCAAAACATATTGCTCTCAAGAGAGGTAGCCCAGGCTTTTCAGAAGATGATTGAAGCGGCTGGTGAAGAGGGAGTACGTTATTTTCTCATCAGCAGCGGATATCGGGACTTTGCCAAGCAGAATGAACTTTATCAGGAAAAGGGATCAGACTACGCGCTTCCGGCAGGACACAGTGAGCATAATCTCGGATTATCCATGGATATCGGCTCTACGCTGACCACCATGGATGAAGCGCCGGAAGGTGCCTGGCTCGAGAAAAATGCCTGGAAATATGGATTTATCCTACGTTATCCAAAGGACAAGGTGAGTGTCACGGGGATTCAATATGAACCCTGGCACTTTCGATATGTCGGACTTCCGCATAGTGCTGTCATGTATAAGAATAACCTGGTGCTAGAAGAGTATCTGGATTTGCTAAAAGAGAAAGATAACATTATGGTTGAAGTGGAGGGTGAGAAGTATCATATCCGCTATTACCGGGCAGCCGGGGATACGACCGTTTACATACCTGAGCATGGCCATTATGACATATCGGGAGACAACAGGGATGGAGTCATTGTCACCGTAAAGGAGTAACAAGGCTGCACAAAGGAGGTTCTTCAACATGAGGCAGAGAAAAATCAAACATAAAATCCTTTGGATTGCCGCGTTAATCATCTATTTATATCTGCTAACCAAGCTTATTCTCTTTAAAGGGGGGGCGGTCGACTTTGAAGTAGTCAAGGTCCAGCTTATGGCTTTCCTTCATCAGCCGGATCTGATTCATACACGTACCGTCAATCTGACACCATTTCAGGAAATCTCAAGAGATTGGAACAGCCTGTCACTGCATCGTCCAGGTACTGCAATCCATCTGGTGGGCAATGTGATGGCTTTCATTCCACTGGGGATGTTTATCCCGATGCTGATGGGCAACAAGCTGCTGTCAGGGGCGAACGTATTTCTGTCATCTCTACTTCTAAGTTTAGGCTATGAGGTAACACAGCTGCTCACTGGCATGGGGATATTCGATGTGGACGATCTGATGCTAAATACATTAGGCGGGGTGATTGGATATATTCTGTTTACCATGGCTCTCGGCATGAAACGGTTGTTAATTGGAGGAGAATCCCGAACGGTGAAGAAGGAGTATAATCCTAAGGAGAGTCCTGTGTAAGGAGGGAGATTATGATCCTTATTTATGGACTGGATCAACGTGGAGAAATTAAAACATAGGGGGATATATCGCATTCCTTCACCGCCTGATGATTCGGAAGTTGGAATAAGAATAGATTTTTAGAAGTATGCCGCTTATTAGAAGAAAAAACATCGAAAAAAGCTCCCCATCTCGTGCAGAACGCACGTGGCGGGGAGCTTTTCTATGTTAATGCAACAGCTTAATTGTTAATGCGATTAAGCTTTTTTCATCATTTGACGCAATACCGTTTGCAGGATACCACCGTTGTGGTAGTAGTCTACGTCAACCATGCTGTCCAGACGAGCGATAACAGGGAAGTCGAACTTGGTTCCGTCTTCGCGGGTTACCGTAACAGTCAACTCTTGTCCAGGCTTCACATCATTGCTGAGACCTGTAATGTCGTACGTTTCACGTCCGTTCAGACCCAGGCTGGACCAGCCGTGGCCTTCCTGGAATTGCAGTGGCATTACGCCCATGCCCACCAGGTTACTACGGTGGATACGCTCGAAGCTTTCTGCGATAACGGCTTTAACGCCGAGCAGGAATGTACCTTTAGCCGCCCAGTCACGGGAGCTGCCTGTACCATACTCTTTACCTGCAATCACGATCAGGTTCTGACCTTCGTCTTGATACTTCATGGAAGCATCGTAGATGGACATCTCTTCATCGGTTGGCAGGTACTTCGTAATACCACCTTCCGTACCCGGAGCCACCTGGTTACGAATACGAATGTTGGCAAACGTACCGCGCATCATGACCTCATGGTTACCACGGCGTGATCCGTAGGAGTTGAAGTCTTTGCGCTCAACGCCATGCTCTTTCAGGTACAATCCGGCTGGACTGGTTGTAGCAATGTTACCCGCTGGAGAGATGTGGTCCGTTGTTACGGAGTCACCAAGCAAGGCCATAACACGTGCAGAGCGGATGTCTGCAATATCAGTCAGCTTGTCTCCAAGGTTTTGGAAGAACGGCGGGTTTTGAATGTACGTGGAGTTAGGATCCCACTCATACAGTTCGCCTTCCGGTACAGGAATGTTATTCCAGCGCTCATTGGCTGTAAATACGTTCTCGTATTTGTTGCGGAACATCTGAGCATTCAGTGAGCTTGCAATGGCATCCTTGATTTCCTCGGAGCTAGGCCAGAGGTCTTTCAGGAAGACAGGCTCGTTATTCGTATCATAACCGATTGGATCGGTAGCAAAATCAATATTGACCGTACCCGCGAGAGCGTAAGCTACCACGAGTGGAGGAGAAGCCAGATAGTTGGCTTTTACCTGAGCATGTACACGGCCTTCGAAGTTACGGTTACCGGACAATACAGCCGCTACAGTCATATCGTTTTCGGCAATCGCTTCGCTTACTTCGTCTGGCAGTGGACCGGAGTTACCGATACAAGTTGCACAGCCATAACCCGCAACGTTAAATCCGAGCTGGTCGAGGTATACGTTCAGGCCTGATTTTTCGAGATACTCGGTAACAACGAGGGAACCTGGGGTCAAGCTGCTTTTCACGTAGCCTGGTTTGGTCAGACCGCGCTCAACCGCTTTTTTCGCAAGTAGACCCGCTCCGAGCATAACGCTTGGGTTGGATGTGTTGGTGCAGCTTGTGATGGCCGCAATAACAACCGCGCCTGCTTTCAGTTCGCTTGTGGAACCGTCAGGGTGCTTCACAGGCACTGTTTCTTCAATCTTCTCATCGCTCAGTCCGTATCCGCCTTTATCGACCGGAGTACGAATGATGCTGTTGAAGCTTTCTTTCATTTGCGTCAGTTCGATGCGATCCTGTGGACGCTTAGGACCTGCGAGACTCGGTACCACGGAAGCAAGATCCAGCTCAATTACATCTGTGAATTCTGGATCAACCGTGCTGGAAGTACGGAACATGCCTTGTGCTTTGTAATAAGCTTCAACCAGATCCACTTGCTCGTCGGAACGTCCTGTACTGCGCATGTAGTTCAGTGTCTCGCTATCGACAGGGAAGAAACCAATCGTAGCGCCGTATTCCGGTGCCATGTTGGCAACGGTCGCACGGTCAGCAAGGCTGATATTGGCCAGGCCTGGACCGTAGAACTCGACGAATTTGCCGACTACGCCTTTTTTACGAAGCATTTGAGTGACAGTGAGTGCCAGATCCGTAGCTGTTGCGCCTTCGCTCAGGCTGCCTGTCAATTTGAAACCGATAACGTCAGGGGTTACAAAGTACAGTGGTTGACCAAGCATTCCTGCTTCGGCCTCAATTCCACCAACACCCCAACCAACAACGCCGAGTCCGTTGATCATGGTGGTGTGGGAGTCCGTACCTACGAGGGAATCCGGGAACACGACGGTTTCGCCGTCAACCGTTTTGGTTGCAGCGACGGAAGCCAGGTACTCCAGGTTAACTTGGTGAACGATCCCTGTGGATGGTGGTACAGCACGGAAGTTGTTGAATGCCGTTTGTGCCCAGCGCAGGAAGCGGTAACGCTCTTCGTTACGCTCGAACTCAACCTTGATGTTGTAGTCGAGAGCGTCGTTGGTTCCGAATGCGTCAACCATAACGGAGTGGTCGATAACGAGGTCAACCGGCACGAGCGGGTTGATCTGTTTTGGATCGCCGCCTGCCTTTTTCACTGTATCGCGCATCGCAGCAAGATCCACGACAACCGGTACGCCAGTGAAGTCCTGCAGGACGATACGTGCAGGGATAAACGGAATTTCCTTGTTATTGTCACGGCCTTCTGCCCAGCCGGTAAGTTGTTTCACATGTTCTTCGGTAATTGCGCGTCCGTCGAATTGACGAACTGCTGCTTCGAGCAGCACTTTAATGGAGAAGGGAAGCTTGGAAAGGTCGCCGTAGCCGCCTTCCTGAAGAGCATCGAGACTGTAGTAGCGGTAAGACTTGCCTCCGACCTCAAGACTGCGGGCTGCGGAGAAATGGTTCTTGGCTGACATACATGTACCTCCTTAAAATGTGTCGGTGAGATGAAGATAAAGTTCATTTAAGTGGAAGAACAGGCCTTCATCGTTCCGTGTCCTTGTTCGCTAGTTTCATCAGATGAAACGTAATTTCATAATTGCAACTTTAGTATTAAGTATACCGTTTTCACCTCCGTACGTAAAGGGCTTTTTGCCTGTCCAAACAAGCTTTGCGAACAATGAAGGCGTTTTCGTGAATATTGCCTTGTTACGATACTTCCTGCTGTCCAAGCCTCCAATTTTCGGCACTCGATCCCTGAGCGGAACACATACAACCGTTATACGCCTCATATGAATAGAAGTAGTATGCACAGCTGAATTTTCCAGAGAGAACTCAACTGCCAAAGGGGGACACAGGCTTGGAAAGGGAATGGAAGAGTGCCTTATACACCTATGTGAACCAGTACAACCGATGCGAAATCGACTATCGTCCACAGACGAGCGAGCGGATTGTCACGGATCCGGCATTTGTGCTGGAGCGGGGAGAGCGTATGGCCAGACTGGACGATTGGTATCGTAAACGGCGTGCAGTGCCTCTTCGCAGCGAGACCAGTGCCAAGCTTGTGCGAACGGTTACGGAAGGTCCGGAAGAATCGGTGGTAGATATTCAACTTTACAGCAGGCTTTTCTATGAGAAAAGCGGAATTACCCACCGGGAGGATCGGATTGAGAGGGAACGGTTGACCTTTATTAGGCAGGGTGGAACCTGGATGATTGGACGGGTCGAAAGAGAAGTTCCGGAGCGGCGTCCGGCAGGGGAGGGGAGACCCTTTCAGCAAGCGAATTTTGTACAGGCGATTAATCGGCCACTGCTGAACAGGGAAGTGCTTGGCCAGGGTAGAAGTTCAAGGCAGCAATTATACCGGCGGGACCTGGCAGTTGCTTATGCAGATCGGTGGTGGAATGCGGGAAACCCCGCATTTGAGGAATTCGAGGTAGACTGCACCAATTACGTCTCCCAATGTCTCTTTGCAGGGGGAGCACCCATCCACTATACTGGTAGAAGAGAAGCGGGCTGGTGGTACAAAGGCTATGTGAACGGCACTGAAATGTGGAGCTACAGCTGGGCCGTATCCAACAGTCTGGAGCGTTATCTGGGAAGCAGCAGCTGGGGGCTGACAGCAACCGAAGTGGATCGTCCGGAACAGCTGATGCTTGGCGATGTCATTCTCTACGATTGGGACGGAGACGGCAGGTTTCAGCATAGTACTGTTGTGACAGCCTTTGATGCGGGAGGCATGCCGCTTGTCAATGCACATACGGTCAGCAGTCGCCACCGCTATTGGGATTACCGGGATTCTTACGCTTGGACAGAGCGGACGGTGTACCGGCTTTTTCATATTGCAGATGAGTTCTAATGAGGAAAGATATACAGGGATTTGGTGACGTGGACATTCAGTTCCGTGTAAAATAAGCCCTAAGACAAGAATAAAATTGATGCTGATTATACAGGTATGACGGCATCATGCACAGATAATCGGAGGTTACGCATGAGCATGGATAAATTAACAGTTGGCGTCGTTTACGGCGGGAAATCAGGGGAACACGAAGTATCGCTGCAAACGGCGTTTGCTGTAACGAACGCTTTTGATTATGAAAAATATGAACTGGTTCCTTTCTATATCTCCAAGCAGGGAGCATGGAAAAAGGGATCTGTGATGCACGCGCCATTCGCGCAGATTGAGGATCTGAAGCTGGAGCAGGCAGCAGGTGGAACCCAGGAAGCGCTGAACGCATTGTTTGCACGTCTGTATGGCGGAGAAGATGCACTGGACGTTATGTTCCCGCTGCTGCACGGTACGTTTGGTGAGGATGGTACGATTCAGGGGATGTTTGAGATGGCGGATATGCCTTATGTGGGTGCAGGTGTACTGGCTTCGGCAGGCGGCATGGACAAAGTGGTCATGAAAAAGCTGTTTGCGCAGGCTGGAATTGACCAATGTGCCTTTACTTATTTTAATGCGACCCAGTGGAAGCAGACCGAGCACGACATGATTCTGCAAGTGGAGGAACAGCTGGGCTACCCATGCTTCATTAAACCGGCGAACCTTGGCTCCAGCGTAGGAATCTCCAAAGCACGCAACCGGGATGAACTGAAGACGGCCGTCGAATTTGCGCTGCGATACGATACGAAGGTTGTTATTGAGGAGTTTGTTGAGGCACGCGAAGTGGAAGTAAGTGTACTTGGCAATGATGAGCCGATGGCCTCGGTGCCAGGAGAAATCGTATCCTCTGGTGAATATTATGACTATGCAGCCAAGTATATTGATGGCCAATCACAGATGCTGATTCCCGCTCCGCTGGATTCTGAAGCCGCTGATCGTATCCGTGAGGCAGCCCTGCAGGCATTCCGTGCGATTGAAGGTAATGGGATTTCCCGGGCAGATTTCTTTATTCGTAAATCCGATGGTGCATTGCTTATTAATGAAGTAAACACAATGCCTGGCTTTACTCCGTACAGCATGTATCCGTTGCTGTGGCGTGAGACGGGCGTATCGTATGCGGAACTGCTGGATCGCATGATTGAGCTAGCATTGGAGCGTTACAACCGCAAGCAAGCGCTGAACTATGAGAACGGCGTGCAGGCTTAAATTTCGAAAGTTGAAATTCTAGTCACACTTTAACGTAGGAGACTATTCAAGGAGGGGTATGGATGGGATTTCAGACTGAATTCAATTCCGTATGCAAATTCAAGAGCGAGCAAGAGCTGTTTGAACTGCTGGAATACGGCCGCGGCAAAATGGTGAAACAGGGCTTCCGGGTCTTTCCGACCGGACAGAAGGTTATTGCCTATACGCCTGATAACGTGGCTGTAGCCATCGTCAAGATCGTTGCTTCGATTGCAGAGATCAACTTCCAAGGACAGGAAGTAACGGAAGTGGAGATGCAGCTCATTCGCAAGCTGAACGAGGAAGAATCCCGTGTTCAGACTGCACTTGCGGACGAAATGTTCTTTGGTGAGCAGGCACAGGGATAAACCTTACTTCATCATATGGGACCAATGAACGGAATTGTAAGGCGAGCGATTACGGACTTTCTTTTAGGGTAAAACTTGGTTATATACAGTGACCGGAAAACCTGACGGCAGCAGATGCCAGGCAGGAATTCCGCCCTAATAGAGAGGAAGAACACCATGCTTGTACGTTTTGGTTATGTGGCGATGTCTGTGCTGGTCGAGAATGCATCTCCTTCCCGCACGATGACCATGGCCAGCTTCAAGAAAATTGATGACAGGGAGGCAGCCATTCGCAAGCTGGAACGGATTGCGGCTGAGAATTTGCATAATACGTTACGGTTGCTTAGACATAACAAGGGCAGCCATATTCATGTATATCGTTTCTCTTCCAAATTAATTCCACTGGCGACACATGAGGATCTGATGGATTGGGATCCCTTCCCGGCCCTCCAGTCCGATTTTGCTGCCATTGGTGATTTTGTGAAGGAGAACGGAATGCGCGTATCCTTCCATCCGGACCATTTTACCGTTCTAAGTACGCCGCGGGAGGAAGTGCTCCGGAACTCTATGCGTGACCTTCGTCATCATGTGCGGATGCTGGGTGCCATGGGATTGAACGCCACTGCCAAGAATAATATACATATTGGTGGTGCATACGGGGACAAGCCTAGTGCAGCGCTGCGCTTTGAAGAAAATTTTCTGAAGCTTGATCGGGATATCCAGGAACGGTTGACCCTCGAGAATGATGATAAAACATTCAACGTTCCCGAAACGCTGGCCGTATGTCAGCATCTGGGACTGCCGATGGTGCTGGATATTCATCATCAGTGGGTCAATAATGAAGGCGAACAGCCATGGGATTTGTGGCCTGATATATGGAAGACGTGGCAGTCGCCGCTGGCACAGGCGGATTCCCCTGCAGACCGGCCATTACCGCCGAAAATTCACGTATCCAGTCCGAAGAGCGAGAAGGATATCCGTGGGCATGCCGATGGCGTTGAAGTAGAGCCTCTGTTATCCTTTTTGCGTCATATAGCTGCAGATACGCCGGAACTTGATGTCATGATCGAGGCGAAGCGCAAGGATGAAGCCCTGGTGCAGCTCATGCAGAAGCTGGCCTTCTACCACGAAGAAGGCGTGGAATGGGTGGACGAATCTACAGTCATTATCCATCCCTAGAGCCAAAAGGGGCCTGGGCAGCAAGAAACTTTATAACCAGTGAGGCGTATACTTTTAACAAGTATTTTAACTTTTCGTAGATTGATATAGAAAGTAGAGTGAACGCTTTGAATGAGAAGGAAAAAACACCTTATGTCGTGACGAGCAAAAGCTATACTGCTGTTGCCATTAATGCAGCTTCCAAAGCGGGTGAATGGATCAAGAGCCGTCTCGGAACCATAGGCGAGCCTGGAACCAAATATTCGCCGCAGGATCTTGTGACCGAAGTGGACAAAGGAGCGGAGCAGATGATCCGCCGCCTGATTCTAACCCACTTTCCGGGCCATGCCATTCTCGGTGAAGAGGGTGTTGAACCGGGACCGGAAGCTTCGGCCAAAGCACTGAAAGAGGCTCAGGAAGAAGAATTCCTGTGGATCGTGGATCCAGTGGACGGAACAACGAATTTTGTCCATGGATTTCCGTTTTATTCAGTGTCCATCGCCTTGGCTCATCATGGTGAGGTCATTGTAGGGGTCATTTACGATCCTTCCAGAGATGAACTGTTTGTAGCTGAAAAAGGAAAAGGTGCATACGTCCACGGCAACCGAATGGCTGTATCCAATGAACAGGGCTTGGGCCAGAGCCTGGTCGCAGTGGGCTTCCCGGCAGATACTACCTATGCCCTGCCAGTCAATATGGCGGCTGTACAGGCTCTTGCACCGCAAGTACGAAGCCTGCGTGCAGGTGGATCAGCAGCGCTGCACTTGGCATACGTTGCTGCAGGTCGCCTCAGTGCATACACCGAAGTCGGACTGAAACCGTGGGATATCGCAGCAGGTGCCCTGCTCGTTGAAGAATCCGGCGGCAAGGTCACCGATACAATGGGTACACCTTATAAGCTGTCTGTCAGTCATGTGGTTGCCACGAACGGCAAGATTCATGATGCACTGACAGATGTACTCAAGGAAGCCAAAGCAACCGGCTTGGAGTGAGTTTATTAATTTCTTAAATGATTCAACAAACGTATATTGCACATAAACGAGGGTCAGAAAAAATCTGGAGAAGCGAAGCGTTCGCCTTTATCCCTGAATTTTTTCCTTTGAAAAGAAAACACTAAAATTCGGGGATAACAGCGATCGGAAGATTGTTCTGTCCATCGAAGTATAGGTGCAATAGTATATTTGATGGTGCATTTATGAACTTAATTGAAGGAGCGATGAACGATGGATGAATCCAAGGAACTGGAACGACGTTTGAGTGAAATGCTGACTGAAGGGGAGATGGAAGAGTCCGGCGAAGCGGACAAGCGTGAACGCCAGCTGATTCCTCCCAAATATGAGGTGCGCATACAGACAGAAACGGACCCGATTGTACAGGAAACGTTGATGTACCGGAATATGGCTCGTGAAGTGGACGATCGCTATGATCGCTATCTGGAACGTTCTGCCGAGAAAAATAACTCCTCAGATACGGAAAAGAAAGACCACTAAACCACCGTTGTAACGAGCGATCACAAAGCTAGGATCATAGGTTAACAGACTTCCCGCAGAGGGGAGTCTGTTGTTTTGTGAGCAGGCTGATGTTCATACGACATCTATACTTTTTAATGCTAGAATAGAAATAGGGTGAACTTCTCCCACCGGAGAAGAATCTGTGTTATAAAGTTCAAGTTATTATCTTATAGATGTGAGAAAAAGGAGTGTTCCCACGAATGAAGCGTACACGTACATGGAATAACACGTCGGCTGCATTGACAGCATGCATGCTGGCTGGAATGATGCTGCTTGCATCAACGGCATTACCGGCACATGCAGCGGATACAAGCACCAGCACATTACCTGCCGGCACAACAACCGCAGCCGCCAATGTGAAGAAGGATGCTGCAGCTGTAACGAAGGAGTTCAGAATCGTTACTTTGGGAGATTCTATTACGGTAGGGTATGAGCCGAATGCTAAGGGCCTGCCTTATGGTTATGTAGAGCGCTTGCAGGAGCAAGGGCTGCTCCATGGTCGTATTCAGGTGGATAACTATGGTATAGCCGGCTTGAAGAGTATTGGATTGAAGAACTTTATGTCTGCAATAAATGAAGGCAAAACATTGACCTCTGAAGCCATTCAGCCGAGTTTGCCAGATCCAAGAGCGGGGCAGATGGGAGCCAACATAGCTGCAATCCGCGAAAGCGTAGCAGGAGCCAATCTCATCGCGATTACCATTGGAGGCAATGATGTATCCGAACTGCTGGGTACAGCCAATACCCTTAGTGACTCGGAATTGGAAGCTAAGGTGAAGGCGCTGCTGGCAGCGTATACCGCGAATGTTAGCGAGGTAATCAATACAATTCATGTCATTAATCCCGACGCTAAAATTGTCATTGCCGACCAGTACCAGCCTATGCCTGAAGTAGCGGGTAAAGCATTGTATGCCAAGCTCATGGAAGCATCCAAAGGTTTTACGGCAACCATTGACGGCATTGCATCCCAAGTCACCGCACAGGGGATGGATGTAAAAGTGGCACATGTAGCCAAGGAGTTTGTTGGCGGTGAGGGAACCATGACACATATGATCAAGGATCGTGATTTTCACCCGAATCAGTTTGGATACGAAGCGATCGCCAAGGTCTTTGCAGAAACGATCTGGGGCGAATATACGAAACTGACCGCGCCTGCAGCTGGTGAACCGATGAACATCATCGTTAGCGGCAAAACGTTGAATACGCCCTATAAACCCATCATTCGCAATGGGAAAAATTTTGTTGCGATTCAGGATATCGTAAACGCTGTAGGGGCTACCACGGTTTGGGACAATAAAACCTCCACAGCAACCATTACATACGGAGACCGTAAGGTAGCTGTGAAGATTGGTGCAAGTGCGGTTCAGGTGAATGGTGCATCTGTTGCCGTAGATACACCTGCGTTCCTGAACAAGGTGGGCAAGGAGTCCAAAACGTATGTGCCACTGGCCATGGTAGCCGAAGGTCTTGGCTTTGATGTGCAATATGTTGCCAAGTTGAAGACGGTATTCGTTAATCCGTAAACCAATGTGAAGTTATTCTATTCGAGAAGCCGGGTTGATCTGATGATCAATCCGGCTTCTTTTCTCAGTGCCTTTGAATAGGACGCTATATGTTGCATAAATATGACTTGTCATCTGCCCATGGATGTGTAAATATGAAAATAACTTACAGTAGAACGAGACTCTCACACCTGCCTGCACCCTTCGCGGGGCCAAAGGAGCGCTTTGGATGAGAAAAATTAAAAACGCTTTCACATCGCTGCCGATCCATCACAAAACCATTCTTCTCATCGGATTTTTGATGCTGATCAGCTTCACGTTTTATGTTTCTGTCCTAGGATACGTATTCAGAATCTATGATCGCCAAATCTATGAGAAGTCGTCCCAGGTACTGAATATGTCTTCCGTGGGCATCGAGAATCAGCTGCGCGAAATCGCCAATCTTTCCTTCAAGGTCATGTCGGACGAGGCGCTCCAGCAGTATCTTCTGCAGTTGGATAAGGCAGAATCCGGATACGAGAAAAATGGGCTGCTCAAAAAGATAACCAACCGACTTGTCGCATATGCAGGATCAGAGAAGTACATCTATTCCATGATATTTATCGATAATGATCATAACGTTATGGCTGCGGGAAACCGTGAGGGAATATCGGAGTCCATGCAGACGGAACTGATTGCACTCGGACAGCAATATTCAGGATCCAATGCATGGTATACAAGCGGAGACCAGCAAGCGAGGCTCATATCCGTGCGGCAGGTCAAGTCCTTCACTGGTGGAGCCTTCACATTGGAGAAGCTGGGAACACTGATTATCCGTGTACGGCTGGATCGTATTGTTCAGGACCAGATGCAGCATCCCGCAGAGGACTCACAGCTGCTGATTACCGATGGGCGTGAAGTCATCTATCCCACCCAATCGTCAGTGACCGATTCCGAGTTGGAATCGGAATTGAAGCGTACCCAGCCTTACGGGATTGCGATGTTTGAACAGGGAAGGAACTTCGTCGCCCGTGCGCATTCATCCTATACGGATTGGGTGTACCTTTATATGACACCGTTTGACCAGATGTTTAAGCAGATACAGTTTGTCAAACAGTTGGTTACTGTCATTTTCTTTATGATTTTGCTGGTGGCACTTGTATTTGGAGCCAAGCTATCCCGCAGCATTACACAGCCGATTGCCCAGTTGATCAAGAAGATGCGCAACATTGAAAAGGGTGATCTGGATAAGCTGGAGGAGGCTGCCCTGGGCAATGTTCCGGTATCTTCCCAAAATGAAGTTGGGCTGCTTCATCGTACGTTCAAAATGATGCTGCAGCGCATCCGGGAACTGATTGACGAGAATTATGCGAAGCAGCTGGTCATTCGGGAGACAGAGTTGAAAGCGCTTCAAGCACAGATCAATCCGCATTTTCTCTATAACACGCTGGAGTCCATTAACTGGCTGGCCAAAGTGCAGAAGCAGCGGCAAATTTCCGAAATGGTCGAAGCACTCGGCTTCCTGCTGCGCAGTTCAGTGAATATGTCCGAGAAGTGGATCACGCTGGAAAGGGAGCTGGATATCGTCCGCAGTTATGTGACCATTCAGCGCACGCGATTTGAGGAAAGGCTTGATTTTGATATGGATATCGCTCCTGAGGTGGGGAGTGCACGTCTTCCGAAGCTAACGTTACAGCCTTTGGTGGAGAATGCCATTCACTATGCGCTTGAACCAAGTATACATCCGTGTAAAATTCGGATTCGAGCCAGAGCGGAAGATGACAAGATTATCATTGAAGTAGAGGATGACGGACCGGGCATGACCCCGGAGTTTTTGGAGCAATTGCAGGAAGGGCGCATTCAGACAAGAGGGCAAGGCATAGGTTTATCCAACATCCAGGAACGGATCAGACTGACCTTCGGTGAGGAGGGCAGTATGGTCATGAGCAGCAATCCCGGTGCCGGGACCGTAGTATCGATCAGAATACCTTGGATCAGAGAGGACGATGACGATGTACAAAGTGATGCTCGTAGATGACGAACGTGTGATTTTGGAGGGGATCTCCCAAGTGGTGGATTGGGCGGCAGCCGGTACTGAATTGGTGGACACCGCCAGGAATGGGATTGAGGCATTGGACAAAATCGGGCATTCCAGACCTGATATTATTATTACCGATATATCCATGCCGGGTTTGGATGGACTGGGACTTATAGAAAAGGCTTCTGAAGCCTACCCTGGGCTTCGGTTTATCATGCTGTCCGGGTACAAAGAGTTTGAATATGCCCGACGGGCCATGCAATATGGCGTGAAGCATTACTTGCTGAAGCCCTGCAATGAAAATCAGATTCATGATGCCCTGTCGGAACTGCTTCAAGAGCATCAGGATGCACAGGTAAAAGAGCATGTGGCTGGGGAGATGAAGCAGCGGCTGCAGAGGGTGCTTCCCCATGTAAAAGAACAATTTTTGCTCGAATTCATGACCAATCGGACATATGGTCCGGTCGATCTGGAGTATTATCAGGAGCTGTTCAATCTGAAACTTGAAGCAAGTCAAGTTCGCTTGTTATTGTTCCATATCTCGGACGAACATGACTACAGTCATTTGTTTGCCATCAAGAACATTGCCAGCGATCTGCTGCCGTATGTCTTATTAAGCACAACCATTGAAGGCAAGCTGCTGATTCTGCTTGAAGATTCGGCTGATTACGCTGACTTAAGGGAGAGAATTGAGGAAGTGAGATCGGCTTTTACCAGGCTCTATAAGTTACAAGTGACGGCTGCACTTAGCGAAGCGGACCACATGGTCCAGTCACGGCGTCTGTATCGTGAGGCGCTGCAATGTCTGAACCATCGCTTTTTCATCGGAGAAGGTAAGTTGATCACGAAGAATGATGTAGCTATTGCCGGGGAATGTGAAGGCGTTCATGCCGAGCAGGATGCCGAACAATTGTGCCAACTGATTAAGTCGGGTAATAGCGAGGAAGCCAGTGCCGAAGTTGATCGCCTGTTTGAGCGCTTAGCCGGACAGCAGCTTGATATTGAGGTCACCCGATCTTATGTTGTTCAGCTCTATTCGGCCATGATTCATGTCTGTCCGCCTGAAGAGGCCACGGAGTTTACGCAGCGGATGGCAGAGCTTCCTCACATGGATACTTTGTCCGGACTGAAGTCTTTTATCGCCAACAGCACAGCCAATCTGACATCAGGCTACTATAAAAATCATATAAGCCGTCAGTCTTCCGCCGTGGAGAAGATGATGGATATTGTAGATAAACACTACGGTGAGGCTGATCTTTCACTGAATGGTGTTGCCCATCAAATGCTGTATATGAATCCGGATTACCTGGGGAAAATTTTCAAAAAAGTAACAGGAGAAAACTTCTCCAACTATGTGAATCGTCTGCGTATTGAGCGTGCATGTGAGCACATTCGCCGAGGCGGGGATGTAAAGGTATTCGAGCTTGCGGAACTGTTCGGCTTCGGAGGTAATTCGCAATATTTCAGTCAGGTGTTCAAAAAGTGGACCGGCATGACACCAACCGAATACAGAAGATCCGGCATATAACAATGAATTGCAGCTCCTTGGACGTTGTATGAGGGGGACAAACAACACCGTGAAGGGTGAATGTTGTCCTCCTCTGTTTTTTGAACCAACAAGACGGATTTGTGTATTCAACTCTGGTCGTACATTTGCGAAAATGACAATATCAAGTTTGTGAAAGCGTTATCAGAAAGGTAAGGATAACCCGTTCACAAAACCATATCCACACAAAAAGGGGAGATTGGCATGGTGAAAAAGGCAATATTCCTGATGATGGCAATGCTGCTGGTATTTACGGCGGCGTGCAGCTCAGATGGAGATTCGGGAGGAACATCCGCGGATGGCTCGGTGACGCTGCGTATCGCGTGGTGGGGCTCGGATACACGTCATGAATACACGCAGAAGGTCATTGACTTGTACAAAGAGAAAAATCCGAACGTCAAGATTGACGTCGAGTACGCCTCCTTTGATGACTACTGGAAGAAGCTCGCTCCACAAGCAGCAGCGAATCAGCTGCCAGACATTGTACAGATGGATATTTCCTACATCAGCCAATATGCACAAAATGGTCAGCTGGAAGATCTGGCTCCTTACCTCGGTAATCAGATCAAGGTGGATGATGTTTCCGAAAACGTCATCAGTACTGGCGTAATCAACGGCAAGCAGTATGGTGTACCTGCCGGGGTTAACGTACTCGGTTTCCATTATGACCCGGAACTGCTCAAAAAGGCAGGAGTAGATACATTCCCGGAAAATCTAACTTGGGAGTCATACGAAGCACTGGGTAAACAAACCGCAGAAAAAGGACTGTACTTGGATGGCGGGGTAGCTCCGGATATTTTCTTCCACTATTTCCTGCGGACCAAAGGCTTGTCACTTTACAATGCTGAAGGTACAGGACTTGGATATGACGATGATAAACTGTTTGTCGCGTTTTTCGGATTGATGCGTCGCATGATCGAACAAGGAGCGGCACCTTCACCGGATATCGCTAACCAGACGAAGGGGATTATTGAGGAATCCGATCTGGTCAAAGGCAAAGGGATCGGAATCTGGCAATGGTCCAACCAGTTCGTAGCCGTACAGCAAGTTGCTAACCGTCCACTGGAGTTTGCTCCAATGCCTGGACCGGACATGGAGAAGGGTCTCTACATGCAGCCAAGTATGTACTGGGCAGTCACTTCGAACTCGAAAGTGAAGGAAGAAGCCGCGAAATTCATTGATTTCTGGGTGAACGACGTGGAAGCCAACAAGCTGATCAAGGGTGAGCGCGGTGTGCCGATCTCCGGCGCAATCAAGGATGCCATTGCACCTGAACTGAGTGAGCCAACGAAGCAGGTATTTGACTTTGTAGCAGCCATGGAGCCAAAAGCATCACCAATGAGCCCGCCACCACCAGTGGGTTCACCTGAAGTCATTGCGTCTCTGGCAGATGCTGTTGAGGAATTGAATTTTGGCAGAATTACACCGGAACAGGCTGCGGAGACATTCCGTAAAAACGCCGAAGCGGTTCTGGCCAACAATAAATAACAGTTGAATGATTGCTTGCTCATCCCACCCGGGATGACGGGACTGGGGCTGCTCGCTAACCGCGGGGGCCTTTCCCCGTCCAATTGTGCATCCCTGTTTGTCGGAAGCAGGCAGATCAATAAAGGAGGTTCATTCCGTTGAGGCAGTATTCGTCGTTGCGCAGAAACCTGACCGGGTACGCATTTATTAGTCCGTTTATTATCGGATTTCTGGGCTTTACGCTGATCCCGATGTTTGTGTCCTTATATATGTCGTTCACAAGTTATAACCTGTTCACTTCTCCCCGGTGGATTGGGATGGACAACTACACCAAAATGTTTTTTGAAGACCCGAAGTATTGGAACTCGGTTAAGGTAACATTCCTGTATGTATTCATTGGTGTTCCTCTGAGACTGGTCTTCGCACTCTTCGTTGCCATGATCCTGAATACCGGTTCCCGTATGGTCGGAACGTACCGTACGTTGTATTATCTCCCATCCATTATTGGTGGTAGTGTGGCGGTGTCGATCATGTGGCGTAACCTTTTTAGTAATGAAGGGGTTATCAACAGTGCACTAACCGCTATCGGAATCGGGCCAATCAGCTGGTTCGGTGATCCCGATGCGTCCCTGGTCATGTTGATCTCGCTGTCCGTCTGGCAGTTCGGTTCCTCCATGTTGATCTTTCTGGCAGGCCTTAAAAATATCTCTCCTGAGATGTATGAGGCAGCAGGGGTGGATGGCGCTAATCCGATACGCAAGTTCTTTAGCATCACCTTGCCGCTGCTTAGTCCAATCATCCTGTTCAACCTGATCATGCAAACCATCGGTGCCTTCATGACCTTTGTGCCTGCATACATCATCTCCAAAGGAGAGGGTGGTCCAATGGACGGTACAATGCTCTACTCGCTGTATCTGTTCCGTCAGGCCTTTATGTTTAACAATATGGGTTATGCTTCAGCAATGGCCTGGATTATGCTTATCATGATCGGTATCCTCACTGTAGCCGTGTTCCTGACATCCAAGTTCTGGGTGTTCTATGAATCTGAAGGAGGGAAGTAACGATGGTTTGGAAAAATGTAAAGTGGCCGATTTATCACCTGTTCGTTGCAGCGTTAGCCCTCCTGATGCTTTATCCGGTGCTTTGGATGTTGTTCAGTTCATTCAAGGAGAGCCGCACCATCTTCGTTACTGCGGAGTCCCTTTTCCCTACCGAATGGATCTGGAGCAACTATGTCGATGGCTGGAAAGGCGCGGGCGGAAGACCGTTTATGGACTACATCACCAATTCACTCGTTATCGTAGTCATTTCTACCATCGGTGCGGTATTATCCTCGTCGCTTATCGCCTTCGGTTTTGCCAGACTGAACTTCAGGGGCCGCAGCTTCTGGTTCTCCCTGATGATGTTGACTCTGATGCTGCCACATGACGTGGTGTTGGTTCCGCAATACATTATCTTTACGAAGCTGGGCTGGTTGAATACGATTCTCCCCATTGTTGTACCTACATTCTTCGGAATGCCGTTCTTCATTTTCCTGATGGTACAGTTCATTCGTACGATTCCGAAAGAGCTGGATGAAGCGGCAACCATTGATGGATGTAACAAGTTCAGATTGTACATTCAGATTATCATGCCGCTGATTAAGTCCTCGCTCGCGACTGCCGCAATCTTCTCCTTCTACTGGAGATGGGAGGATCTTCTGGGGCCGGTACTATATCTGAACTCACCGGATAAATATACGGTATCCATGGCGCTCAAAATGTTCCTGGATAGCGAATCTGCCTCCAACTGGGGAGCGATGTTCGCCATGTCCATCGTCAGTCTGATTCCGGTTGTAGCCGTATTCTTCATTTTCCAGAAACAAATTGTACAGGGCATGAGCACGAGCGGACTGAAAGGATGATAACTTCTTTCACTGGATTAACACTTCATCCAAAATGCTGAACAGGGAGGTTGTTCCTATTGGATAAGGCTCTGGGTAATCAAGCCGTTGCCACGGAGGCAGCGGCCCACAAGGAAGAGATTATTACGCATTGGAAATTCGACTTCGGCCCGGGTGAGGGGGTTGAAGGGTACCAGAAAGTGTCAGCCGGCAGCATCTACGGGAATATGATCGGTTACGGTTTTGAGCCGGATTCCCTTGTTTATGAGAAACAGCGCTATGGTGAGACAGAAGATCGGGATAGTGTACAGCAAAATCAGGAGTACTTGGGGCAGGCCAATGTGTCTGCCCGATTGCGTTCAAGCTTCTGTATTCCACTCAAGGCATCGTTTATCGTTGATGTCCCGGACGGCACTTATCAGGTACTGCTCATTGCCGGAGATGAACTGGCTGAAACGGTCACCAGAGTCAAGGCTGGTGAAGGCAGATTGATGGTGCCAACAATTCGTACTCTGCCGGGACAATGTGCCGAGGTCAGATTTTCGGTTGTGGTCAGAGGCGGAAGGCTTCGTCTTTCCTTCTCCGGTCCGGCCCCGCGGATCAACGCTTTGGAGATTACGCTTGCCAATCAGACGATGACCGTATTCTTGGCGGGAGATTCCACGGTGACGGATCAGCCGGAGAGCGGGTACCCATACTGTGGCTGGGGACAGCTGCTGCCAGCCCAATTCAAGCACGATGTTGCCGTTGATAATCACGCACAGTCGGGACGAAGCTCGCGCAGCTTCATCGATGAAGGCCGATTGGATGCGATAATGAAGCATATCAAGCCGGAGGACTTCTTGTTTATCCAATTCGGACATAATGATGAGAAGCCGGACCCGGAGCGGGGGACGGATCCATTCACAACCTATAAGGAATATTTGAAAAAGTATATCGATGCAGCCCGCGGGGCCGGTGCTCGACCGGTACTAGTGACGCCCGTTCACCGGCGTTATTTCACGGACGATGGCACGCTGACCGATACACACGGTGATTACATTGTCGCCGTAAGAGAGCTGGCGCAAGAGGAAGATGTTCCGGTGATTGACCTCGCTGAGCGCAGCCGTATTCTGTTTGAGCGGGCGGGGATCGAAGGCACCAAGGAAGATTTCATGTGGGTGCTTCCGGGTGAGTATTTGAACTTCCCGGCAGGCGTGGAGGATAACACGCACTTTCAGGAACGCGGCGGACGGCGCCTTGCCGCACAGGTAGGGGAAGCTATCCGTGAGCTAAGGCTGCAGCCGCTGCAAATGTATTTGAGGTAGCTTGAGAGTAAGAGACTCTGCACCGAAGCGTCTGCGTCCGAACAGTTATCTCTGCCTGAAAGAGAAGATGGGAAGGATGCCGGAGCATTCAGCGTTTGAGCGACGATATATCTGTTAAGTGTCAGCTGCGCAGCTCTAGGCAGTTAAACATCATAATTCATAGAGGAGGATCACGTATGACAAGAGAGCATACTGAAGCAGCCCGTTTGGCAAAGCGTGAGGCAGCAGTGCCGACAGGCCACACCTATTGGGTTATTCCAGACGGATACATACCGCCAGATAGTCGGGGCTCGCTGGAGAGTCATGAGAGCATTTGTGTTCTGAATACCGGTCTGGAGGAAGCGAAACTCGATATAACGATCTTCTTCGAAGACAGAGAGCCGCTCGAGAATATTGAAGCGAGCGTGCCGGGAAGAAGAACCAGTCATATCCGTACGGCATCACTTCATGCCGGAGAGCAGTCTATTCCTTCAGGTGTTCCGTATGCCATCACCGTTTCCAGTAATGTACCTGTTATCATTCAATACAGTCGTTTGGATACCACACAGCCCGAACTGGCATTGATGAGTGTCATGGCATTTCCACTGACTTAAATTTTCATGCCAAGACGACCAGCCACCTTGCAACTGCTGCAGGTGGCTGGTCGTTTTTGTACATATTACTCCGTGTATTTGTATGTGCTGGCATTGATGATTTTCACATGGACTTTCACTTTTCCAAGTTTGAATCGTTTGATCGGATCTGCCCGGTTTTGAACCTGCTCTTTCCATAGAGCGAGATCATGACGATACAGATGTTCCACTAGACCGTAGGAATCGATCTGGCGTGATTTGGTTTTTTCGAACGTATCACGAATTTCGGACTCAATCTGTTTCCCGGCTGCTTCCTCCATCGCTTGGGGAGACTGGTGAGGATCATGTTCTTCAACGATGATGGCTTTTGCCGAAGTAACGAGGTCGAAGGTGATCCCGCTTCCTTCCTTTCTTGCTGAAATTTTGGTATGCGGGTCATGGAGCCTAAGAGAGAGAGCAGGAGTCTTACCTCCATTCTTGTAAACGTACAATGGATACTGGTGGACGTGATCATAATTAACGAATCGGGTACCATTGGCTTCCTCACCGGCCACTTTACCTTGATTGACGCCGTTTGAAATGACAAAAAATCCATCCGTTTTAATTAGAGGAGGATTATCATCTCCATTAAACCAGGTTTGGTTCCTGTTCGTTATTGATGGTAACAGGATGACCGAAGCGGGCTCACGAAACCCATCAAGAAGCTGATGAAGACGGATCGGTTCGAAGGAAGAGTACTGCTTATACAGCTTAATCGGTTCAAATAGCTCAATGGTCTGGGTCGATTGGTTTAGCAGGGCAGCGGGAGCAAGAACATCGGATATGCTCTGTTCTGTACCGTAAATCCAAGGTGTATATCTTAGCTCACCGGAATGCAGCAGTGTATTAAAAATATCTTCCAGCCTTCCGTTCAGGGCGTTTTTGGATAAAACGATTGCTTTTACATGGGTCCATAAGGTTTGTTGCTGTGAAGTTTGGTAGAGGTCATTAATAGCCATATTTAACGTTGTGCCTTCGCCTCGCCCAATCCAGATATCGCTTTCTTGCCGTGAAGTTGGGCCCTCTTGCTTGGCAATACCTGAGAAATCGATCAGTTGGGCATAAGCGATATATTTATTATCCTCGTAATCTATCCCGATTCCCGTGATAAAGTTGATGCTCTGGACCTCTTTGGAATCCCAGCAACCCGTCAGCAGGACCATGCAGCTTATAAGCAAGCCCCCCAGGGAGATCCATCTGTTCACGAACCTTTCCTCCGCCGGGTAGAGTCCTGAGTATGGAGTGCTGCCGGGCGTTTGGTCCTTTTCAAGGAAGGACGCATGGATACGGATTGGGTGAAGTCACCGGGAATATAGGGAGATACGGGGGACAGATAGGATACGCCATAACATTCCAAGGAAACGAGATGTACCAGTAGAGCAAATAGTCCAATCATGAAACCGAACAATCCAAGGAGGGACGACATGACCAGCATTCCGATACGAACCTGGGCTGTAGCTCCACTGAGTACCGTATTCACCAAAATGTAGCTGGAAATGACCGAGATAGCCACGGATACAATGATGGTCGGGGAAGTAATTCCGGCACGAATAGCTGCATCACCAATGATGAGTCCACCTACCACGCTGACAGTCTGGCCCAGTGCTCGCGGCAGTCTACGGCCTGCTTCGTTGAATAGCTCGAACATAAAGATCATCAGAAATGCCTCCAGTGTCACTGGCAAGGGCAAGCCCATTCGTGTTCCAGCAATGGTTGCCAGAAGCGGTAAAGGGATCTGCTCCACATTAAAGCTGGTTAAACCGATATAGAAGGCTGGAAAAAAGCAGGCGATTAGCAGTCCCGAGATCCTCAAAATCCGTTCAAAAGTCACAATAAAAAATGGCGTACTTTCGTCTTCCGGTGATTTCAACTGATTAAACAGGGTTGTTGGGGCAATGATGGCCACTGGTGAACCCTCAATCAGAACAGCAAAACGACCATTTAAGAGTGAGTCTACGACATAATCGGGTCGCTCTGTGTTATCAGTGAGAGGGAAAATGCTGCGGATGCCTCCCATGATGGACCGTTCCATAACGGAAGTACCAAGAAGGCCATCGATTTCAATCTCGTCCAGGTTTTTGCGAGCTTCCTTCAGAATTTCGGGATTAATAATGTCTCTCACATACAAGAGGCCAATAGAGGTCTGGGTTCGGCCGCCCTTTACATATTTTTCGTAACACATGGAAGAGGTTTTCATTCGTTTGCGAATGAGTGCAATATTTACGCTTAATTCTTCGGTGAATCCATCACGAGGCCCTTTGACCGATGACTCAATAGCGGATTCCTCAGGGTTTCTCCCAGGTATACTCGCAATATCCAGACTGCAGGATTGTTCACCGTCTCCGAAAATAAGTAGTAATTGTCCACTGAAAACCAGAAGGTTTATATTCTCTGCATCAGTAAGATCTTCGATCGGATTCAGTGTTAATCCCAATTCTTTGGGATGTGCTTCTTCAATAATCAGAGAATGCTGTTCCAGCCGGGGAATAATGAACTGGTTAATTTGTTTGCCATCGGTCAAGCCGTCACAATATAGCATAATGACCGACTTATCGGTTTCATTTTTGGCAGGAAAAGTCTGAATAACGACATCCGCACAGGGATCGAATTGTTTTTTCAAAGAGGCAAGCAGTGTTTCATGGGACGTGATGTCAATCGCTGGGTGCTCCATGATGTTTCCTCCTCTGATGGCGTGAACTGACGAATCCAACGGTGGTGGCAATAATGGCTAATCCGCTTAGATAGATGAGATTGAATGGAAATACATAGTCAACAAGCATTTTCTCGAATGTCATATCATCCAGACGGTACAGCATGGAAAGAATAAACAAAACAGCGATTGTAACCATGCTGATTAACCTTCTGGAGGCGCTTTTAATATTCCAAATTTCTACCACAATATACATGGCGAGACTGATTCGGGTGAATGAACCGGCAAGCCACTGATAGATGGAAAAGAAATCCGTCTGTGCAATGTATTTGCCCAAGGAGGCAATTCGCCATTCCTCAAAAGCGGGATAACGCATTTTGGCAGCTTCAAAAGGATTGAATTCCACAATAGCCCCAATGAGCGGGCCAAGTGTCAGCCCAAGAATGATAAATGCGAGCATAAGATACTGCCATATACGGATTCGTTTAGCCAAATGGGGCTGGATGTACCAGATAAAGAGCAGCTCAAACATGCCTGAAAGACTGTACATCATGCCATGGAAAACGGGCTGCCAGCCCTGTTCGAGTACGGGAAGCAGACGGCTGTAATCCTTGTATTGGGTATTTACGATGGCGACATAGAATCCAAGTATCACAACAAGTGGCAGAATTAATCCAGCTGTAAACGCCAGAGATCGCATCCCTTTATAGGCTGCATAAGCACTTAGGGACATCAGGGCAATGCTAGTAACTAGTATCGGTGTCTCTGTCAGGTAATTGGTTTTGGCCCACGTGGTGGTATCATGCAGGGTAAAGTAAATAACAGACAGGAAAAAGAGGCTATTTCCCACCCGAAATAACAAGCCGAGGGGCTTGCCCAGATGGGAAGTCAGCCAATCATGCAGCGTTTGATGCTGAAGAAAACGAGAAACGTAGGCAAGCATGAGCGCAAATACAAGATAGGGTCCTGCGGATAACAGGACCGAAATCCAGGAATCCCTTTTAGCTGCGCTCAATAAGGCTGGAATGATCAGGACGTGGCTGATTAGGCCGACAGATAACATAATTAACATCATGGCTTGCAAAAAAGAAGGCTGTCTAGGTTTCATGCTGAGGGGTCCCCTTTTCGCGATAGACTGTCCTCAGCAGTGTTAACGTGATTGGTTCTCTTCATACAGGCGGGCCTGTAGTTCATGATGTTTTATCTCATCCTGATATCTAACTTCATCGTTATGCTTACAAATCAAAGTAACGGATACCCATGGCCTCCCGTATTTCGAGCATCGTTTCCCGTGCGACTTTGCGGGCTTGGCGGGTGCCCTCAACCAGAATTTCTTTGACCTCGTCCCCTCGTTGCTCATAATGGTTCCGCCGTTCTCGAAAAGGGGCAAGCAGTTCATTAATCGCAGCACCTGCAAACTGCTTGCAATCTCTGCATCCAATGGAACCCTGGCTGCAGTTGGCATGAATCTCTTCAGCGTGCTCTTTCAGGAATAACTGATGGTATGCAAATACCGGGCAGATATCGGGATGGCCTGGGTCGGTACGATGGATGCGCGCAGGATCAGTCTTGGCCTTGGTTAGTTTGGCATGTACGTCTTCCGGACTCGCATTTAAGGAGATAGCGTTGCCCATACTCTTGCTCATTTTGCCGATCCCATCGAGCCCGCCGAGCCGCTCCCCGGTTAGGATTCGTGGTTCAGGCAGGACCGGAGCGTAGAGCTCATTAAATCTGCGGACCAGTTTGCGTGCAGTCTCGACATGTGGAATCTGGTCCTCGCCTGCTGGAACGAGCGTCGCTTTACAGAATGCAATATCAGCGGCCTGACTGACCGGATAGCCCAAGAAACCGTAGTATAGATCCGTATATCCGCGATCACGTGCTTCCGTTTTGATGGTGGGGTTGTGCCGAAGCGTGTTTACGGTGACAAACATGGAGAAGATCACCGTTAATTCTGCAATTTCCGGAATCATGGATTGGATGAACAGCGTGGCTTGGTTAGGATCAATACCTACAGCGAGATAATCGAGAGTCACTTGATAAACACTGTCTGCAATCAATCCTGGCTGATCATAGTGGGTGGTTAAGGCCTGCACATCTGCCAGCAAAATATAGGTTTTGTACTCATTTTGCAATTGCACCCGGCTGCGCAGGCTGCCCACGTAATGGCCGAGATGAAGCTGCCCTGTGGTCCGGTCTCCAGTTAAAATAACATCCTTGTACATATTCATAGTTCATTCTCCTTTGATTTTGTAATTGTTCGAGCATCCTAATCTGCTGACGCCACCAGCCGTCTTCCACGACCATCACCCCCTTTCAGCCTGTTACAGTATGCAGATATCAAAAAAAAGCCTCGTCCTTCATCCTGATTCCCGTGAGGGAACAGAACAGAAGGACGAAGCTTATGCTTCGCGGTGCCACCTTAATTGGCCGCTGGTTGCGGCCCGCTTAGAGATACGGATCAAGATTTATGGTCAGGCTGATTGAAAAACCAGACCTGAACCAGCATATCTATTGATCGATATCCTGTCCTTGGATAACGGCTGAACATGCCGCCTTACCTACTTACCGTCCTGCACCCCGATTACAGGATACAGGCCGTGTTCAGCTCGGAACTCCGAAGCCCATTTCCATACGACCCGTGCACCGGCTTCCACCATCCGCCGGCTCTCTGGAGCACGCTGCCGTATGTACTTCTCTTCATCATCGTTGATAACGTCCGTTTACAATTTTTCACATTGTATCATGCTTTGACTTCACGGACCAGCCTGTTTTTTCTGCCACTCATATTGGTTCCGAGCACACCTGCGATAATCAGGATGGCTCCGACAAAATGGTATCCACTGACGGGTTCATGCAAGATCCAGGCTCCACCCGCGATGGAAATCAAGGTAGAGAAGTTGCTGAATACACTCATCTTCGAAGCTTCCAGATGGGTTAACGCATAGCTGGACAGCAGCGTCGAAATCATGGTGGAGAGGATGGCCAGGTAGGCCAGCGCCCCTAGATAAGATGCATCCCCGAGAGGTTTTACATAATCGCTTATCGTACCGCTGGATAAATGACGGATGACGGCGGAGACGTTAAAAACAAGACAACCGACGAGCAGGGTAACCCATGTTAATTCCATCGGCTTATACTTCTGGGTGAGCGGTCTGGCAAGCACGCCATACCCTGCAAAACAAATTGTAGAGAGCAGCAGCAGGGCAATTCCCTTGAAATTACCTGAAGTCATTCCGCTGCCTTTCATCAGGAAGATGAAGACCACTCCGGCAACAGAAAGAAGCAGGAATAGCTTTTGCAGCACAGATGTCCGTTCTTTCAAGAATACTGAAGCCAGAATAAGGGTAAAGACAGGGGCCATGGCCTGAATGATTCCGGCCTCCGATGAATTGGAGGATACCAGCCCAAATGCCTGAAAGGCAAAAAATAAAACCGGAGAAAGCAGGCCTAGCGGTATGATCCGCCACAGATCCTCCAGGGTGAGCCGAATTTTAATCCATCCCAGGACGACCGGGATGCTGACTACGAGAAGAGATATGGCGAATCGATGTGCAAGCACATCGATCGGGTGTGCCACATTGACGGTCATTTTGACAAATAGAAAAGATAAACCAATGATAGCCGCATACATTACGGCTGCGGTATAGGCATAAGCCCGGGTACGCGTCGTATTCATATTGTTCCTCCATATAGCTTGATTATCTCGGTTGGACTAGGCAACCCCCTTGTTATCACGTGCTGTAAGGTCTTTGCTTCATTCAATATACTGTCAGTTCAGTCGTGGTACAATGATGAAAAGAATAGATTGTACCGGTACAGCTATGTGGAAAGGAAAATCATCTATATGAAAAAATATGAAATAATTGCGGAGTCGCTGCAGCGTTGGATACAGAAGCAGCGGGGGCGTCAGCAATCGATTGACAAGGGAATTAAACTTCCCGCAGTGCGTGTGCTGGCTGAACAATATCAATGCAGTGTAAGCACGGCTATTCGTGCCTATCAGTGGCTTGAGCAGCGACATCTGGTATATGCAGTTCCTCAATCGGGTTATTACGCTGTACAGAATGGAGTAGGAGTAGAAGATGTCGATTGGAAAGGGCCACTGGATTTTGCCTCTGCTGCTCCGGACCCCCGGGTATTTCCGTATTCCGATTTTCGTCATTGTGTAGATCAGGCCATGGAGAACAACCAGGCGGAGCTATTTCTGTACGGTACGGAGCGGGGGCTGCCTTCATTGATCAACCTGCTGCAAAAGCAATTTGCCGACTATCAGGTGTTTGCCCCTCCGGAACAGTTCTTTATTACATCCGGCGTGCAGCAGGCGCTCGCTGTGCTGGCCCTGATGGCTTTTCCGAATGGCAAGAGACGGGTTCTGGTTGAGCTACCAAGCTATCATCTTATGCCATCCCTGCTGGAAGGCCTGAATGTACCTGTTACCGGAGTAAGACGTACGCTGGAAGGTCTTGATTGGGAGTCGCTGGAACGGCAATTTGGTGAAGGCGATATTAAATTCTTTTACGTCATGCCACGCTTTCACAATCCGCTGGGGACATCCATGACCTTAGCCGAGAAGAAGAGATTAATCAAGCTGGCAGAACGATATGACGTGTACTTGGTGGAGGACGATTATTTAGCCGATCTGGAGGAAAATACAAAACAGGACCCGCTATTTTCTTATGATACGGTAGGCAGGGTCATCTATTTGAAAAGCTACTCCAAAATTCTGTTTCCCGGCCTGCGCATTGGTGTAGCGGTCCTTCCCGCAGCTCTTGCTCCTTCGTTTGGGGGACACAAAAAAATGCTGGATATCGACACCTCGGTGCTGTCTCAGGCTGCGCTGGAGGTCTATATTCGCAATGGCATGTTTGCACATCACGGGAAAGTCATTCGCAGTCGTTATGCAGCCCGGATGCAGAAGGTTCATGAGCAGCTTGCTGCCGATCCGGAGTTTAGTCCCTTTGCCAATGCTCCGCGAACAGGTGGGGAGCATACCGTGCTGCCATTGGCCAGCAATATGCCGCTTGGCGTGTTGTTATCAAGGCTGGAAGAACGGGGAGTAATAGCAGGTACAACCGAGCGTTACTACCTTGAGGGAACGCAGCAGGATAAAATGCTGAGGCTGAATATATCCAATGTGCCGAAGCAGCGGATTGAGGAAGGCATGCGGATCATTCGTGAAGAGATCGTGAAGCTGCAAAGCGGAAACGTGAAATGACTTTTAAGCGACCCGAAAATACAAAAGGCGTGCAGCCAAGCTGAATATTCAGCCTGATTGCACGCCTTTATCTGGTTCACTGAAATCTTAGGACTACTCCAGAGCCATCGCCTTGAAGGAGGCTTCAGCTGCTTCCAGTGTTGCCTGCACGTCCTCATCTGTATGAGCTGTAGTCAGGAACCAGGCTTCATACTTCGATGGAGCCAGGTTGATACCGCGGTTCAGCATATGCCGGAAGAAGGAGGCGAACCGTTCACCGTCTGTATCTTGAGCTTGATCATAATTTGTTACCGGGTGATCACAGAAGTGTGTGGAGAAAGCGCCACGAATCCGGTTGATCGTCAGTGCGATGCCATGACGATCGGCAGACGCCTGCAGACCCGATGTCAGATCAATGGCCAGTCGTTCCATTTCTTCATATACGCCTTCGCCCTGCAGTACTTCCAGACAAGCGATACCCGCAGAGATGGAAGCAGGATTGCCGGCCATTGTTCCGGCCTGGTAGGCAGGTCCGAGTGGAGCAACCTGCTCCATGACATGCTTGCGTCCGCCATAAGCTCCGATTGGCAATCCACCACCGATAATTTTGCCGAGTGCAGTCAGATCGGGTTCAATCTCGGCATGATTGGCAAGCCCGGCATACGTTTGCGTAGAACCGTAGTGAAAACGGAAAGCCGTAATGACTTCGTCATAAATCACAAGCGATCCGTTGGCACGTGTCATGGCACACAGACCTTCCAGGAAGCCTGGCTCTGGCATAACCATGCCGAAGTTGCCGACAATGGGCTCCACCATTACTGCTGCAACATCATCCCCCCAGCGCTCCAGGGCATCTTTCAGGCCATCCAGATCATTATAAGGAACCGTGATCACTTCATGTGCGATGCTGGTTGGAATTCCTGCACTATCCGGAATCCCGAGGGTGGAAGGGCCGGAGCCTGCAGCAACCAGCACCAGGTCGGAGTGACCATGGTAACATCCGGCAAATTTTACGATTTTATTTCGTTTGGTGTAGGCGCGGGCAACGCGGATGGTAGTCATCACTGCCTCGGTACCGGAGTTGACAAAACGTACCTTATCCATGGAGGGAATGGCTTCCTTCAGCATTTTGGCAAGCTTGATTTCAAGCTCGGTTGGTGTACCGTACAACACACCATTTGCTGCTGCTTCACTAATGGCTTGGGTAATATGAGGATGAGCGTGTCCGGTTACAATGGGGCCATACGCTGCCAGATAATCGATGTAGCGGTTGTCGTCAACATCCCAGAAGTGTGCGCCTTGCGCCTTTTTCATAAAAACGGGTGCGCCTCCGCCAACGGCTTTGAATGAGCGGGAAGGACTGTTTACGCCGCCTACAATATGTTCAAGTGCCTCTTTATATAAGATTTCGGATTGGGGACGAGATGAGTTCATGGGTTTATTTCCTTTCGGCTATGAATTTTGTTGCAAATTTTTTTTAACACAACACAGCGAGAGGGCAGCATAATGGCTGCCCTCTGCGTGTTTACATTACTGAGCCGGTTGCTCCGACTGTTGGTCTTCACCGCTTGCTGTTTTATCTTCGGTTCCAGTCGTACTGTCTTCCGGTTCAGCGGGCGGATGAATAATATCCTGAATATGCTGCTTCAATTTCTCTTCATTGGTTACCGTCAGGACTTGTGCTCCACCTGCGGTCCGCTCTTCCTTCAGCATGTTCATCGGTGGAATTTGTTCGCTGCCGTTCATGCTGCTCTGATATCCAAGACCCCCGAGCTTCCACATATCCGAGAGTGTCAGGTTTGTATCCACATAAGGGCTCACCTGTTCCAGAATGGTAGGAAGCTTGGCAATGGTTGTCGTGGATTGCATTTTCGCCGCTACGGCTTTCAGGAATTCACGTTGACGCTCGGAACGAGCGAAGTCGGACATCGCATCATGACGGAAACGAACGTACATAAGCGCTGTTTCACCATCGAGATGCTGATAGCCTTTCTTGAGATCAATGTCGTACTCGTTATTGTCTGCTTTGCTTGTATAATGCATGTCCTTCTCTACGTCAAAGTCCACACCGCCCACGGCATCCACCAATTTGATGAATCCTTGGAAATCGGTATACACATAATATTGGACAGGGATCCCCAGCAGGTCGCCAGCCGCTTGCATTGCTGCATTTGGTCCGTGGGTGATAGCGGTGTTAATCCGCTCCTTGCCAAATCCGTCTATATCGACGTAAGTGTCTCGTAGAATGGAGAACAAGTTGATTTTTTTGGTGAGTGGATCGAGCGATACAACCATCATGCTGTCCGAACGGGGAATTTCCCCTTCTTTGAGGCCACGGGCATCAACACCCATAACCAATATATTTACTGTTTCAGTGCCTTCCCATTTTGGAGGGTCCGGTGTATTCACTTTTTCGACATTTTCAATACTGGCGAACGGAGATTCGTCGCCTTCCTTCTGCAAGCCATTCAACTGATTGAGAATAGAACCGAAATAAAATGCCGCTGCGCCTCCAACGATCAGAACAAAGGCGGCAAGAGAAATCCATATGGTTCTCTTCGTCTTTCTGGTCATGCTAGCTCTCCTTTGTATTTGAGATGAAATAAAAAAACGAGTTCAGTTTCCGTAGTAACATAGCCTGAAGCCTTCCGTGCACGTCTCTTCCCAAACAGCAGTCAGAGGACGCAGCTTCAGCTATTTTAAAAGCTTGCTGAATTTTGACTGATACCATTATAATTTCTTTTTGGGCTACAAGCAATTTCAACAAAATCCAAGTGAGGTATAATCATGCTGGCGATTGATGTCAAAGATTTGCGCAAGTCGTTTAGCGTCCAGAAAAGTCGGGGTGGACTGAAGGGCGCATTTCAAGATCTGTTTAAACGCGAATACCAGGAAGTATTGGCGGTGAACGATATTTCGTTTCAGATTCCACAGGGTGAAATCTGCGGATATATTGGAGAGAACGGTGCCGGTAAATCAACAACGATCAAGATGTTGACCGGCATTTTGGTGCCTACTTCAGGGCAGATATCGGTTGGTGGATATGTTCCGTATCAGGAACGGGAGAAATTTGTACAGAATATTGGTGTCGTATTTGGTCAGCGGAGCCAGCTATGGTGGGACATTGGTGTCATTGAATCCTTCCATCTGCTGCGCAAGGTATACCGTGTGGACGAATCCGATTTCCGCAAACGGCTGGATGAACTGGTTGAGCGGCTGCAGCTGCAGGATCTGCTGAATCGTCCGGTGCGCAAGCTCAGTCTCGGGCAGCGGATGCGCTGCGAACTGGTGGCCGCATTGCTTCACAATCCCGATATTGTTTTTCTGGATGAGCCAACCATTGGTCTGGACATTGTCGTCAAGTCGGAGATCCGTGAATTCCTGAAAGACATGAATAAGGAACATGGAACAACCATTTTGCTGACGACACACGATCTGCAGGATATCGAAGCACTGTGTTCAAGAGTGATCATGCTTGATGCCGGGAATATCATCTATGATGGCGGTCTGGATCACTTGAAATCCCAATGGGGCAAGGAACGGGAAATTCGCTTCAAGTTCGGCACGGGTCACACAATAGCCCATATGCAGGAATGGACTACCGCCATGCCCGTACGCTGGACGGTAGAGAACGAGTTGTCCGCATCAGTCTGGATTCCGCTGGAACTCAATGTGTCCGATGTCCTTGGCCGAGTGGTGGGACAGGCTGATATTACGGATATTCAGATTATTGAGATTAATACCGATGAGATTGTACGGAGTATCTACCAATCCGGTTCTGCCGAGCGTCCCGAGATTGTGGGAGCAGGGAAAGAAGCGGCGGGTGTATCCTAGATGAATAGTGCATTTTTTGATTTTATGCGAATCCGGTTTCTAACGATGCTTGCTTACCGGGTGAATTATTATTCCGGCATTTTGATATATACGCTGAATATTGGCGTGTATTACTTTACATGGCAAGCCATTTATGGCGGAAGTGGAGAACTGGGTGGATTTACGGCAGCCCAGATGACCACGTATGTGGCAGTATCCTGGATGGCGCGTGCGTTTTATTTTAACAACCTGGACCGTGAAATTGCCGCAGATATCCGTGATGGATCCATTGCGATTCAATTTATAAGGCCGATCAATTACGTTATGGTGAAAATGATGCAGGGTCTCGGTGAGGGCGTTTTCCGTTTCCTGCTGCTGATGATCCCAGGCATGCTCATCGCGATCCTGCTGTTCCCGGTTGAACTGCCTACTGCGCCTTCAGCGTGGATCGGATTTCTGGTCATGCTGTTCTTCAGTTTCCTCATTAACTCCCAGATTAATGTCATTACGGGACTGGCTGCGTTTTTTGTAGAGAACAATGAAGGCATGATGCGCATGAAACGGGTCGTGGTCGACTTGTTCTCCGGACTGATCATCCCGATCAGCCTCTATCCGGGCTGGATGTCCGCGATCATGAAGGTATTGCCTTTTCAGGCCATCACGTATCTGCCAGGTTCCGTATTCACGGGAAGAGTGGAAGGCACCGGCATTTGGAGTGTACTCGGCATTCAGGTGCTCTGGTTTATCATCCTGCTCGTCCCAATGATGCTGATCTGGCGTCAGGCGCGCAAGCGTCTGTTCGTGCAAGGGGGTTAACAGCATGTACTACTTAGGTCTAATTGGGGAATATTTAAAAAACTACATGAAAACACGACTGACATATCGTGCCGATTTCTGGGTCGAGATCATTTCCGATCTGCTGTTCCAGGCAACGAATCTGATCTTTATCTTTGTTGTTTTCCGCCACACGGATAACCTTGGGGGCTGGAGTGAAAGTGAAGTCCTGTTTGTATATGGTTATTTCATGGTGCCGTATGGCATCTTCAGCTGTTTTATCAATCTCTGGGGATTCAGTGAGCGGTATATCGTTAAGGGTGAGATGGATCGCATTCTGACGCGTCCGGCACATAATCTGTTTCAGATATTGCTCGAAAATGTGGACCCGCCTGCACTTGTGGGTTCGTTTATCGGATTGATTATCATGATCTTCAGCGGGGCGGAAATGGGACTTGTCCTGGAATGGTGGCATATTCCGGCGCTAATCATTCTGGCGCTAAGCTCTGTGTTAATCTACGCGGGAATCTATACCACACTGACGTCGCTGTCTTTTTATTCGGATGCACCGACAGGTATTCTTCCATTGATGTACAACATTCAGGGTTATGGACGTTATCCGGTAACGATCTACAATCGAGCCATTCAGGTATTGTTAACCTGGGTCATTCCGTTTGCCTTTGTCGGGATCTATCCGGCAGCATTGTTCCTGGATCGATCCGAGATGCATCGCATGGCATTGCTGACCCCGGTAATGGGACTTGTTTTCGCAGCGATTGGACTTACGCTCTGGAACTACGGCGTGAAACGCTACCGTGGTGCAGGCTCGTAGAGAGAAGCCCGATAATAGAGGGTAAGACGAGAAGGAGGAATAGAGATGACGTTAACTGAAGGTAAGCTCGCTCCGGATTTTGAGCTTCCGTCCAGCACTGGTGAGACGGTGAAGCTCTCCGATTACCGTGGACAGCGGGTATTGATCTACTTTTATCCCAAGGATATGACTTCGTCCTGTACACAGCAGGCATGCGATTTTCGGGATCGCCATGAGGAGTTTGTGGGGTTAAATACGGTTATATTGGGTATAAGCACAGATCCGATGAGCAGGCATGATAAGTTTATTGCGAAATACGGATTGCCGTTTACCCTTTTATCGGATGAAGAACATCAGGTTGCCGAGCAATATGGGGTGTGGCAGCTTAAGAAATTGTACGGCAAGGAATACATGGGCATTGTCCGTTCCACATTCCTCATCGATGAAGAGGGAAAGCTAATCAAGGAATGGTCGAAAGTCAGAGTGAAAGGGCATATTGAAGCAGCTTTGGAGGCTGTGAAGTCCCTGTAAAAAGCGGAAATTCAACGAAGGCAGTGTTCTCGGGTATCACCGTGGCCACTGCCTTTTTTATGGGGTTACACGTTTGGTGGGCCGGTTCTTTCTCTGGAAGCGAAGCCGATGAACGAGGAGCAGAAAGAGCGGGATGATCAGGCTGACCGTCACATTCCAGTCGAGCCATGCGGGCATGACGGTGTTGGTATAGAAGATGATATTGGGACCGATCAGAACGGCTGCAGCAAATATCAGCAAGGCCGAGGGCAGGATCAGGGGCTTATACGCTTTTAACTTGAATAACTGGGCTATTCCCAGAACAAAACCGAACATATACAGCATGCCCTTAAAATAGGTCGAGATCAGCCAGGAGATGGCCATTAATGCTTCGATTCGTTCAAAAAAGTTACCGATATTGATTTTCTGTGCCAGTGAATAGGAGATATAGAAACCATGCTGCGTAAGGATTGGACCGAATACCATGAGAGAAAAGAGTTCAAGCATACTAAGCAGAATTCCCCCTCCAAGCGCAGCAAGCAATATATCCCGTTTAAGATGAGATGCCCTTGTCACATAAGGAAGGAACATGGACAATATGATCAACTCACCAAATGAGGAGAAAGCACCTCTAATCGTGCTGTGCATTAATTTGATCCATGGCGTTTCAAGAAAGGGCTGGAGTTTGGCAGGCTCTACTTGTGGCAGCAGCCCCAGTAGCAGAAGAATCATGAAGACAACGACAATGGGAGCGAGAAGTTCACTGCTCAAGCCCATGGTCTTTAGACCATGTATAATCCCCCATACCATGGGGGCAAGGAACAGCGTCAGAATGACACGGATGGGGGTTTGAAGATAGATCTGTGTGGTCATAAAGTCCCCCACTTCGCGCAGACATATGGCAGCACCCATGCTGAAATAGAACAGGTATCCGGCAGCCAGGACGGAACCCATCCATGAACCAAGCAATTTTTTGCAGATTTCGATCAGGGACAAATCGGGATGGGTACGATGGAGTTTGAACAGAATCCAAATCATCAATAAACCGATCGGTTGGCTTAGCAAGGAGCATATCCATGCATCTTGTCGGCCATATGCAGTTACGAGTGATGGATAGATGAGAATCATGTCCCCGACCATCGTTAGGAAGGTCAGCAGGGTAAATTGCCGTACCGTCAGGCGATCTTTAATCAGCATGTACTTCTGCTCCTTCAACATTGATCAGTTGGATATCGATTTTTTCCTTTTTTTAAATATCATGATAAGCAGCAGCATCCCCGGCAGCAAAATCCCTAGAGTTGTATCCCAATCCACCCAGTATGGAACGATGGTAATGACAATAAAGGTCAGGTTAGGAGCTACTACATTGGCCATTCCAAATACCAGCATGCATGCTGGCAGAAGGAGAATCCGATACTGTTTAAGATTGAAGAGCTCTGCAATTCCAACGATAAACGCATAAAAATAAATCATTGCTTTGAAATAGGTTGAGATCAGCCAGGAGGTAGCCATAATGGCCTCGATACGTTCAAAAAACCCTCCGATACTAATTTTCTGAGATAAAATAAACGATGCATAGATACTATGCTGAGTCAGAAATGCACCGAGCACTAGGAGGGAGATCGTGACCAGCATCGCCAACATCAAGTTTCCCAGACCAGCGGCAGCGACCACGTCCCGGGTTCGGTGAGCTTGTCTCGCGGTATAGGGTAAGATCATGAGGATCGGGATGGCCTCGCCCACTGGGTAGGTAACACTTACGAGTATTCCTTGTGCCAGAGAGACCACATCGGTATCTGTGAAGGGCTTCAGATGACTGATTTCTACCTTGGGCAGAAGGCAAAAAGAAAGCACGAGGATGAAGATGATTACAATTGGCAGCAGCAGTTCACTTGTCCGCCCGATGGCTTCCAAGCCGTTGTATATCCCCCAGCCAAGGGTAATGACAAACATCAGGATAATGATTCGAATAGGTGTGAATTGAAAAATCTGGCTGGTCATAAAATCACCTATTTCTCGGGAATGCGTGGATGTACCCACGAGAAAATAAAATAAGTATACGATAGAAAAAACGGTTCCTGGCCAAAATCCCAAATACTTACGGGCAATCTGAACCAGGTTCTTGCCAGGGTGCATATTGCCAAGTTTAAGGAACATGGCCATGAGCCCCATACCTAGCGGAATTCCGATGAGGGCACAGATCCATGCGTTTTGCTTGGCGTAGGACGTGATGACGGAGGGATAGATAAGCATCATATCTCCAATAACCATCAAGAAAGTCAGGGTTGCCAACTGCCTTGTTCCAAGCCGTCCTTGCTCCAACATCCGTTTTACCCCCTTGCCTAAGTTCCGGTGATAGTAGCCAAAAATTGATTCACCGGTTCGTAAATCCACATAATGATATAGAGTGGACTTGGGAATTCCCATAAATTCGCTGCGATCACGCTAAAGAAGGTGGCAACAAGCAGCATGCTGCTGTATACTGCAGTCTCTTTCCACTCCTTGCGACGGATTAGACCAGGAAGATCGATCAATCCTACGATAACCCCCACAACAATGACCGTGATCGTAATCATTCAGATCTCACTCCTTCAGTTCATCTTTGAATGAATTGTCCAGTGTTCCCGTACGTTTTATCTGTACGTTGGCTTCGTACTTTATGTCCAGATTGTCGAAGTGCTTGTTCCAGTCATCCTCCATCTTTTTAAAAAGCTTGGGATCCGCATGGTAAACTTCCTGCCCGAATCCAAAAATATCTGCATGATATTCTCGCCTCACGGAGTTCACCGAAGTCTGCATGAGCTCGATTAATCGCTCCTCGCTCTCCTCTTCCAGTTTTCTGAGCGTTTCCATCGAACCGATTTTGATGCCACATTCAACGGAAGCAATGGAAGAAACATTTTCAAGTTTGATATGAATCACAGGCTGACCATCAACGATTTTCGCTTTGCGTTTCGTTGAGGTCCGAAGAGCTTTGAAGGTAACTGTTCCTCCACTGCCGCAGGGAAGGTCACTAACTGTGGATACCACATTATCCCGAATGTAGTTATATCCCTTGGACTCCTCCTCGGTTAACCAGCCAATCAGCTTGTCCTTTTTAAAGACACTTAGTCCGGTCGTGTGAAGGCTGGCTGGGGTTCTAATGGAAGAGATATTGTCCTTGCTCCCACTTACATCCTGATTCCCAATGATCTCTACACCGGTAATTACAGGCTGTATACCAGGAGTCAGCATATAATCAAGCAGTTGATCTCCAGTCACGGTTGTTGTAGGGGACCAAGTCTTGGCGGACACGTCCAGGGAAGTAAATAGCTTCTCAGCAGGAATGTTCTCCAGTGGTGTAAGCAGATCCAGCACTTTGGAGGCGGTTGTCTTGCGGGCAACCATGACGTAATAATCCGGCCGTACAGAAGGTTCCCGCGTCATGGCTTCCATGACATCATATATCCCATCTTTACGTGCGTATTCTTCACCAAAGACAAGAATTCGCACATGAGCCATGAATATGCGACGTGGGCTGGTCTCAGTCAGCTTCTGAATGGCTTCAAATAGTGTGTCTGCAGTAGCCTGATATTGGGTTACAGGAGTGCCTTTCCCGCCTCCAGATTTGGAGGATACCTCATTGGGAACGACCACCTGGGCACTAACTTTAATTTTATCTCCATCCTTATCTACCCCGAGGCCCAGCATAATTCCAAGGTCATTGAGTTCCTTGCGATCCCAGCATCCGGTAAGGAGAGGAAGCAGAACCACAAGGGATAAAACGAGCCGGATGTATTTGTTCATACGGTGTTCTCCTTGCCGCGATCAGCGTTTCATTTTTTTGTTGGACTGCCTTGTTTTGTTCGGTGTACCCGTACTCAGAGGACGAGTTTTCATATGAGACCAGGGTACGCGGAAGATTGTATCCTTAAGATCCTTCTGAACCAGCGGAGCAAATGGCGACATGTAAGGTACTCCGAACGAGCGAAGGCTGCACAAGTGAGTCACTGTAATGAGCAGAACGACCAGAATGCCATAGAAACCAAAGGCAGCCGCCAGAATCATCAATACGAAACGCAAGATCCGAACCGAGATGGATAATCCGTTCTCCGGAATGACGTAACTGGATATCGCGGTAATCGACACGATGATAACCATTGCTGCAGACACAACCCCCGCATCAACCGCAGCTTGACCAATGACAAGTGTTCCCACGATGGATACAGCCTGACCGACCGTTTTCGGAATCCGAATGCCGGCCTCCCGCAAGATCTCATAGGTAAGCTCCATCAAAATGGCTTCGATAAAGGCAGGAAAGGGAACACCTTCACGCTGAGCTGCCAGACTAATCAGCAGGTTTGTCGGCAGCATTTCCTGGTGGAAGGTCGAGATGGCGATGTAGAAGGACGGAGCAAGCAAAGCGATGAAAAAGGCCAGGTAACGAATCATCCGAATTAATGTACTGATATCAGCACGCTGATAATAGTCTTCAGCAGATTGAAAAAAATGTACAAACAGGGCTGGTACCAATAAGGCGAATGGAGTACCATCCACAATAATGGCAACACGGCCTTCCAGAAGTGCAGCAGATACCGTGTCGGGCCGCTCCGTGTTATATACCGTCGGAAAGATGGTCCCGGTCTTATCCTGAACCAATTCCTCGATATATCCGCTTTCCAGTACACTGTCGATGTCAATCTCATCGAGTCTGCGCCGGAGCTCCTCTACCACTTCGGTATCCACAATATGCTCCAGATATAATACGGCTACCTTGGTCTTGGTCACTTGTCCGATCTCTCTCTCTTCGATCCACAGATGAGGGTCACGAATCCGTTTGCGGATCAAGGAGGTATTGGTACGCAAATTTTCATTAAAGCCTTCCATGGGTCCGCGTACGACGGTTTGGGATACGGGCTCAGTAACAGCGCGATCTTCCCAGCCGGCTGCTCCGATCTTCAGGCCTTTGGTTGAGCCTTCGATTAGCAGTACTGCAGAACCAGACAATAAGGCATTAAGTACATCCTGCATATTGTCTACCAGCAGCACATCACTGGCAGCAAGAATGTCATTTTGAAGATAGCTTAGGCGTTCGTCTTCAGCCGAGAACTCTGGAAGATCATGTGTCTGAAGCAGGGATACCAGAATGGCCTGATTCAGTATCTGAACATCGACTAACCCATCAATGTACAGCAGAATTGATGGCCACTTATGTAAACACTGGAGCGGGCGGATCATCAGGTCGTTGCTCTGGCCCATCACTTGTTTGCAATATTCCGTATTGTCAATCAGATTCGGAGAGATCAGTTTCTGTTCATGGTCGCTCTGCGCTGCAGAACTCATACTTTCACCCCCATACCTCCCTATATTTGCAAGTTAGTATGACCTGGATGAAATCAACTTATGACAAAAAAGAAGTGACATCAGAACGGTGCACATACATAAGTAGATTGCCAACTTCAAGTTATTAGAATATTATCTAATTAGATTATTATCTAACTAATAAGTGAGGTATCGTAATGACATTCAGTTTTGGTTTTAAACGCTTGCTGCACGCAGAACCCGATTACAGGAAGCTTTTTATGGCAGGATTGGTAAACGGAATTGGTGATCGATTCAGTCAGGTTGCCATGCTGGCCTTGATTCTTAGTACAACCGGTTCAGGTCTTGCCGTAGGTTTGGCGCTCGGGTTGAGGGTGTTTCCTTTTCTTCTTCTGGCACCGCTAGGTGGTGTATTGACGCTGCATTTTAGCCGGCGAACGATTATGATTGTGACCAATCTTCTAAGGGTACCCGTGGCTTTAAGCTATCTGTTCGTACACCGAGCAGATGATCTATGGATTCTCTATACAGCAAGTACGCTGCTTGCATGCGCAGAAGCGCTATATGCGCCTGTCCGCAAATCGGGAATCCCCTTGCTGGTACGTTCGGAAAACTTGCACCAGATTAATGGGCTCGAACAAGTCATGAACGGATCGGTTCTCATTGTGGGCGCTTTTGTAGGGGGGATCGTCTCGGCTACATTGGGCCCTCAGGCTGCTTTTGTAACCAATGCACTTGCTTTCCTGATTGCTGCTGCTCTGATCCGCAAGATTTCGTTCCCACCACTTGGAACCGAACAAGTAGATGAAACGGTGGGGAAACAACCTGCACATGCTCCAAAGCGTAAAAGCAAAGGAGGTGCCCGTCTGCTGTGGCAGTTCATCTGCTCATCGGTCCCTTTGCAGATTCTTATTGCATTTGAGTTGTGGGTTCCCGTTATTAATGGGATTGATAATGTACTGATCAGTGTATATGCGATTGACGTATTCAAACTCGGAGATTGGGGTGTGGGTCTATTTTACGCAGCACTGGGGATTGGACTTGTGCTCAGCAGCTGGGCTTCACGTTATTTGCAGCAGTGGCTGCTCCCTGGCGTTATAGCATGTCTGTTGATCGAAGGATGCTTATTAATGCTGTTAAGTGAGACCAGGTTCGCATCGATTGCTGTACTGATGTATATTTTGCTGGCCTTTACGTCAGGTATGGGGAACACGTGTCTCGATACGCTGCTTATGCGGGAAACACCAGAGAAATACCGCGGAATTATCTATGGTTTAGTGACGGCATGCAGCAGTACGATGCTTGGGCTATCTATGTTTGGCGGAGGCATACTGCTGGAGGTGATAGAACCGCGCAGACTTGGTTTTGCAGGGGGAATGGGGTTCGCATGTATTGCGTTCTTGCTCGCGGCTTATGCATGGATTCGAAGGGATGCTTTTAAAAGGAGTTAATTAAAAAAGAGTCGCACTGGTGGCGACTCCGGGGATATGCTTCATTCTGCATTTTGTTTCTGCCTGATTGGAGAAGACTTGCGGATTGAGCGACGCCCCCAAGCTTTCCGATAACGGTACAGCACGGCAGCGATCAGTAACAATCCAATGCCTGCAACGATATAAGCTGCATATTGATGTGCAAGATGGAACACCGCGTTCCACTGTGGACCGAATACTTTTCCAATGCCCAGAAATAACACGACCCAGAACAGTGCACCCGAGTATGCATATAGAGCGAATTTACGGAAAGGAACAGCCGCTATACCTGCAAAGTATCCAGTAAAATGCCTAACTCCCGGTATGAAGTATCCGATGAAAATCAAAGCATTACCGTATTTAGCGAACCACTTCTGCGTTTTATCCAGCTTGTCCTGTTTAAAAAGAAACCATTTTCCGTAACGGACAATGAAGGGCAGACCGGCTTTGGCACCAATGAAGTAAGTAATCGTCATGCCGATGGTCGTTCCGAGAAAGGCAAGGATGGCAAGAATCCCGAAGTCCAGTTGACCCTTGTATGATAGGTATCCTGCGTAAGCCATGGTTGTTTCTCCCGGGAAGGGAAGAGCGATAAATTCCAGCAACAAGCCAAAAAACAAAACGCTGTATCCGTAGGATCCGAACAGATGTTGGATCTTTTCAAGCAATTCCAATAGATTCACTCTCCTGAAGACAGGGGAATCGGATGACTCTCCATGCTGTCCTGTATACGATCATTGCAGTCCGCCGTCATGTGAAACGTTTGCATTTCTTATCCCCGTACTAGCAGTGATTTCGGTAATAAGTGCCTGTTCATTATGCTACCCAATCCGAAGCCAAGAATCAATCATGAGCTAACCCAAATTGTGAAAAATATAAAACAGAAACGCGTCTTTTTTTGATAAAGCCTCCATATAATTCTAACAAATCTGCTAAAGTCTATCAGCAGAATCACTAGAGACGTTGGAGGATGATTCGTTAATGATGCAGAGACCGGATTTCACAATGGTGGAAAAAGCAGAGCAATTCGTAAAAGCCAAATCCATACATAAGCATGGTTTTCCCGCATGGCCATCGTGTCTGCTTCGTCTTGCGGTAATAATATGCGTATTTGCTTCTTATACCTGGACAGCATTTCCTTCTTACGCTGCTGGCGCTGAAGCAGCTGCACCTAACAAAGAGAGCAGTAAGGATAAGGTAGTCTATCTGAGTTTTGACGACGGACCAGGCAAGCATACCCGTGAAGTATTGGATATTTTGCGCGAGGAACAGGTAAAGGCTACATTTTTTGTCCTTGGAGAGCAGGCAGAACGTTATCCCGAGTTGATTCAGGCTGCTGTGGAAGAGGGACATGCGCTTGGCAATCATACCTATAACCATCATTATGATGAACTGTATAGTGATTTTAAATCGTTCTGGAAACAGGTGAAGCAGACGGAAGACATCGTGAACCGGATCACCGGCTTCCGCCCCAACCTGGTACGTGCACCTGGCGGGACATATGGACATTTTGATCAAAACTATTTCGATCTACTCGAATTGGGCGGGTATGCCGTCATGGACTGGAACGTCGATAGCGGTGATTCGAAGCGCAAGGGTGTGCCAGCCAAAGAGATTTTGCGCAATGCCACCAAGGTGCCGGCCGGTACCGGTTCAGTAATCTTGTTAATGCACGATGGCGGAGCTCATGCTGAGACGGTTAAGGCACTACCCGGAATAATCAAATACTATCGTGATCACGGATATCGTTTTGATACCATGAAAGCGGAGGATCAACCGGTGCAATTTCGTGTTCATCCTGAAGGAAAGTATAAATCTCGCAAAGCACCTGGCGCCGAGTGGGTTGCGGAGCATGTGAAATTCAATCGTAACCTGTGGTTATCCGGCAAGGAACTCAAGGTAGAGATTGGTCTAACTGCGGGGACACTGAAGCCAGGGGAATTTCGCGTGGAAGATCAGCGAATCATGGTGCCATTAAGACCGTTTATGAAGAAGTTTGGCGGAAGCATTCGCTGGGACGTGGAATCCAGAACGGCGACAGCGCTATGGAAGGATAGAGTGCTCCAGGCGAACAGCGTCAGTGGTGAACTGAAATCCACATCAGCGAATCGATCGAATGATAGAACGATACAGGGAGCAGTGCAGAGTCAAGGGGGGACGATATGGGTTCCACTGCGAGAATTGCTGGAATTAATGGGGCTGGATGTATCTTCGCTTCAGTCCAATGAATCCGAGTGGATTGTGAAGGCCAATATGCCTCTTGCGGCAGCGTTAAACTTCTACCTGTACAGAACGATATGAATTAACGCATCCAGACAGGACTAATCTCTCTACTTCCGGGCAACAATGAATCATAGATTACTATGGCTCTGTATGCCCAGAATGGAAGGAGAATGAGGGATGTCGTATATTCGAATGGAACATGAACATGCGGTCGAGCTGCTGAACAGGGTGATCAAGCGGGTCGAGAGTGTAATTATAGGCAAAAAACAAGAGATTCAATATGTCCTTACTGCAATGCTAAGTGGGGGGCACGTGCTTCTGGAAGATGTACCGGGTACAGGAAAAACAATGCTGGTTCGGGCTGTCGCCTCATCTTTGAGCTGTTCCATGGGCCGGATTCAATTCACCTCCGATGTCATGCCTGCAGATGTTACTGGGACATCCATGTATCACCCCCACACGAGTGAATTCACATTCCGGCCTGGTCCTGTGATGTCCAACATTGTACTGGCTGACGAGATTAATCGGGCATCGCCCCGGACCCAGTCAGCCCTGCTGGAAGCAATGGAAGAACGACGTATTACAGTGGATGGTACGACACATGCCTTGCCAAGGCCGTTCTTTTTGCTGGCAACGCAGAATCCGCTGCAGTTCGAGGGCACGTATCGGTTACCCGAAGCGCAGCTGGATCGTTTTCTAATGCGAATAGGGCTCGGTTACCCGGAGCCGGAACAGGAAGTCGAGCTGCTAACCAGAGGGCAGAGCAGAGAGTTACTGGATGAACTTCGTCCAGTGGTGCTCGCTGAAGAAGTGAATGCGATGCAGCGTGAAGTTAGACATGTGCACGTTGATTCCGTAGTCAAGCAGTACCTGGTTGCAGTGGCTGTAGCTACTCGTAATCATCCGGCAGTGAGACTCGGCATCAGTCCACGAGGAACGCTTGCCTGGATGGTTGCAACACAAGCATATGCCTACCTGCAGGGGCGAAGCTATGTCATTCCGGATGATGTCAAAGAGGTGGCTCAGCCTGTGCTTGCCCACCGAATCGGGTTGAAAGGCCAGAACAGGACGGAGGCATTCCGGGGTCAGGAACAAGTCATTCAGGATGCACTAGCATCGGTTCCCGTGCCTGTGCAAATGACAGGTCAGGGAAGGGGCCGGCGATCATGACCGCGCCTGTTCAATGGCTGTTCCATGCGGTCTTGGCAGCAGCTTTTGCTTGTCTTTACCTATGGCATGGAGGCAAGGCGGCACTGTTTTTGTCCATTACGGCCTCTCTCATCCTGATTAGCGGTCTGGTCATTCAACTATTGGGGCCACGCCGAATTTGCATTCGCCGGAAAGTGAATTCGGAACGAATTATGGTTGGGGAAATGGTGCGAGTTCAGGTGGAAGTGGAATTCGAATGCCGAATTCCACTGCTTTGGATCATGCTCTGTGAGGATACGCCCGCTGGAGTGCATCGAAAATTACTTTTTCCGGGAATGAGACGCAAGTTTGCTTACCAATATCAAATGTCCGGCTTGCGAAGAGGGTTGTATCAATGGGGTTCAGGCCAACTGTACTGGGGAGATGTATTCGGATGGAACACCGTCTCTGTGGAAACGGTGGGTTGGACATCTCTTGCTGTCGTTCCGTCTGGATCAACATTCGGTGATCGTGAGTCTGCAGCATTTGCGGCTATAGATGAGGGGAATTCGGCAAATTCAAAAACCAGTCAAGGTAACCGAAGTCCCGAGTACCGCGAGTATCAACCAGGAGATCCATTGGGACGCATACATTGGAAAAGTACGGCCAAGACGGGCAAGCTTCAAACCTTTTTGCCTGAATTATCGGAATCAACGTCTTTAGGTATTCTGCTCTATGAAGGTAAGACTGGCTACGAACGACGAATTCAGGGGGCGAAGGAGCATCCGGGGTTTGAACGTGCCATTAACATGGCTGCCCGCTGGGTGTTTACAGCTGTTCGCGATGATGTTCCCTATCAACTCTGGAGGACAGGGATAGAGCCTGGTCCGGATAAGCAATCCGCGTGGTTAAGTGATCTGATCCATGCCGAGCATGTAAATCTGTCACTGGACAGCCTGGCCCAGGCAAGCATATCAAGTGCTGACTTATCCAATTCATCCTTGGCGGATACAACCATGCTGAATCAGTGGCCCGCGGGGACACGCTTTGTTGTCCTCACTGGCAGATTGGATGCCGTACTGACGGGATGGGTGCTGGGTGCGGCTGAGTTGGGACATGAAATAGAAGTGCAGTTAACCGAAACACAGATGGGTGAGAAACAAGCCAAAGGGAATACAGTTCAGGGAGGGCTTGGGAACCCGGCTGATCAGTGGACGGAACAGCTTCGGCTTAGCGGGGTAAGAGTCAGCTCGGTCGCAGACCAATCCATGCCTTTCGTTGGAAAGGCGGGTGTCTCGGATGTGGGAGCGTAATCAAGGAGATATAACGGGTGTCCAATCTACGGAAGAAGTTTCGGTACTTGGTCAAGGCTCCAAATCCCAGCGTTCTAAGAGAGAGCCCGTCGTGTATAAGATAAGCATTTCTGTTCTGCTGCTGCTTCTCTCCCTGGAATGGATCTACCCGATTACTTCCTCGGGACAGCAGGGAAGTGGGCGTTTTCTGGTGGTGATGGCCGGACTTACGGGTGCTCTCCTGATGGCAGGATTACTACGTGTAGGCTGGATGTTGGGGATATTGCTTCGACTACTTATCGCTCTTACTACTCTATGTCTGATGTATGGAGGCAGTGACCCTGCGGGTTGGGCTCTCGGTTACCCGGGAACATGGATGGAGGATATACGCTCATTCATGGAAAGTGGACGCTTTTATTCCATCAGTACGGAGACAAGAGGTTTATTGATGATGTGTGGTTGGAGCATGCTCATGGCTTCCGTGCAGTCCCTTGTGTTGATGCGTCGGAGTGTGATGCTGTTCGGCAGTGCTACCCTGCTTTATTTGCTGCTCCTGGAAACATTGGCCGGGCTGGATGTCTACGCCTCCGTAGTGCGATCCGTTCTATGGATACTGCTGATCCAGACCATTCTCCAACTGCTCCGTCTGTTGGAAGGGGGCACAACACCGACCTTTCACCGATATCCCTATGTTCGTTGGTGTACGGTGGCTGCTGCTGCAGCAGCGGGGATGGTATTGCTTGCTGCTCTGCCTGGTCGTGTTGTCCCAGTGCCTGAACCGGAACGGATATCGCTTGATCAGATTGGAGAACGCCTTGCCCGCTGGGCAGGCTATACACCACGCGGCAGCATCCCTGCTTCGGCATCTGTCACGGGATACAGCACATCTGATGCGCCGATGGGATCTCCATTGGTACAAGGGAATGCCGTCTTTTTTACAGCGAAGAGTCCTCAAGTCACGTATTGGCGCGGGGAGACTCGTTCCTATTATAACGGCAGTACATGGAGTGATCCTGCACAAAACTTTCAAAAGGCAAGCCCGGCAGGTCTGTTTCGTGCCGATGGCTGGGAGAACCAAGCCTACTGGACACGCATTCGCCAAACCGTCACGATGGAGCGTCCGTGGAGGGGACCTAATCCGCTCTTTACGGGAGGAGTACCTTTGAACCTGTCCTTTCAGGACAAGAATGAACAGAACGAAGAAAATAGAATGGCCCTGCTCTCCAATGCAGACTCGGCTACGCTCTGGCTTGCCGGATCCAGCAATCGTGAACCGATCAAAACGTATACAACCGACGTCATGATTCCGACCGCGTCGCCAGAACAGCTTCGTCTATTGGGCGAGGCGCGTAGTTCAAGTCAGGATCCGGCAGCCATCCGCAGAACCTACCTGCAGCTGCCCGAATCTCTCCCTGAGCGGGTACGATCACTTGCAAGTGACATTATCCAGAAGAGCGAAACGCGTTATGATGCAGTCCAGGCAGTGCGAACCTACCTGGCAGAGCATGCCGAATATACACTGGACACTCGCATGCCGCCTCGCGGAATGGATTTCGTTGATGACTTTCTGTTTGTCACAGGGGAAGGCTATTGCAATCACTTCTCCACGGCGATGGTTGTATTGCTTCGCGCAGAGGGAATTCCCGCTCGTTGGGTAAAGGGGTTCAGTGCAGGTTCACCGGATCCTGAGGTACCGGGCCAGTATGTCGTTACCCAGGGGGATGCACATTCCTGGGTGGAGGTGTATTTCCCCGGCGCAGGCTGGATGCCGTTTGAGGCTACGCCGGGCTTCGCATTGCCGCAAGGCGATGGCACGGACGCCGCAGCAGTCGCCGGGGCACAGCCCGGCGAGGAGATCCCGCCACAATCTGGCGGCGGGATAGACGGTGCGGGCGCCTGGCTGCTGGCGCGCGCACGTGCTCTTGCCGCGGAGCCATGGCTCGCGGCAGCCCTTGCGGCAGCGGTGCTGCTGGCCGCTGCCGGGGCCTTGCGCATGCGGCGGCTTCGCCCCGCGCTGCGGCTTAGGCTGCTGCTGGCATGGCCGCGCAGCAGCTTCCCAGACCGTGAGCGGCTGCTCAGCGCCGCAGCTCCGGTCTGGGCCGCGCTCGCGCGGCGGTACGGCCCGCGGCCGCCGGGGATGACGCTGCGGGAGTATGCAGCGTCACCCGCCTTGGCCGCCGGCACGGACGCCGCGGACATCGCGCGGTTTGCAGCCGACTGGGAACGGCTGCTGTACGGGCCGGACCGTCCGCTGCGCGCGGACAGTCTTGCATTCCTGCGCCGGGCACTTCGCCTTGCCCGGCGCCTGCCATTACCATAACATCGCCCAGGGACGTTTTGCTCGCCGAAGTGCGGACAAGGTGTCTTTGGGCGATTTCTTTCTTTCTGTTTTGGCTTGTCATAGTAGTGTCTGTATTACATACAGCTTGCCATGAAACACTCATTTGAACATGAAGCGAATGGAAGTGGGGAATTTGTAGAAAACTCACAATGAAGGTGTCTTCATATCAAATGTTGTAAACTGCCCACAAAAAGGAGTTTCGTCTTTCCTTGACGGTATGTTTTGTCGTTGCGTATAATTAGTTTCATTAATTGAGGGAGGCACGGTAATGAATAAGCAAAATGAAATTGTGGTTGTCCTTGACTTTGGGGGCCAATACAACCAGTTAATCGCCAGAAGAATCCGGGATCTTGGCGTATACAGCGAGCTTTTGCCGTATAACACACCGGCAGAGAAGATCGCAGAATTGGCACCAAAAGGTATTGTTTTCTCCGGAGGTCCTTCCAGCGTGTACGCTGAGAACGCTCCGCATGTAGATCCGGGTGTGTATGATCTGGGACTGCCAATCTTCGGGATTTGCTACGGTATGCAGCTTATGGCACAGCAGCTTGAAGGTAAGGTAGAGCGTTCCGAGAAACGTGAGTACGGAAAAGCAGACCTTGAGTTTGCCGCAGGTGCTGCACTGGCACAGGGCATTGAAGGCGAACATACAGTATGGATGAGTCATGGTGACCATGTAGTTACATTGCCTCCGGGCTTCAAACTGGATGCAGGCACGGAAAGTGCGCCGATCGCTGCGATGAGTAATGATGAGCGCAAATTGTATGCTGTTCAGTTCCACCCGGAAGTACGTCACTCTGTTCGTGGTAACGATATGATTAGCAACTTCCTGTTTAACATCTGTGGTTGCGAAGGCAACTGGACGATGGAAACATTTATTGACGACACAATCAAAGATATTCGTGAAAAAGTGGGCGACGGTAAAGTACTGTGTGCACTCAGCGGTGGCGTGGATTCTTCCGTTGTGGCTGCATTGCTTCACAAAGCGATCGGTGACCAACTGACTTGTATGTTTATCGACCACGGTCTGCTGCGCAAAGGCGAAGCCGAAAGCGTAATGGAGACGTTTGTTGGCAAATTTGACATGAAAGTTGTCAAAATCGATGCACAGGAGCGCTTCATGTCCAAGCTGGCTGGCGTGGATGATCCGGAACAAAAACGTAAAATTATCGGTAACGAGTTTATTTACGTATTTGATGAAGAGTCCAAGCAGTTTGATGATTTCGAATTCCTGGCGCAAGGTACACTGTACACGGACATCGTGGAAAGTGGAACAGCGACAGCACAAACGATCAAATCTCACCACAACGTGGGTGGATTGCCTGAAGATATGAACTTTAAGCTGATTGAACCACTGAGCACCCTGTTTAAGGATGAAGTGCGCAAAGTGGGTACAGAGTGCGGCCTGCCGGATGAAATTGTACACCGTCAGCCATTCCCGGGTCCGGGTCTTGCGATCCGTGTTCTTGGAGAAGTGACGGAAGAGAAGCTTAAAATCGTTCGTGATTCGGATTACATCCTGCGCGAGGAGATTGGCAAAGCGGGTCTGGACCGCGAAATTTGGCAATACTTCACGGCTCTGCCGAACATGAAGAGCGTAGGCGTTATGGGTGATGCTCGTACGTATTCCTACACTGTAGGTATTCGTGCCGTAACATCCATCGACGGTATGACTGCCGACTGGGCACGTATCCCTTGGGATGTACTGGAGAAAATCTCCGTGCGTATCGTAAATGAAGTCGATAACGTTAACCGGATCGTCTATGACGTAACTTCCAAACCACCAGCAACGATTGAGTGGGAATAGGTTACAAATAAACGGTATTGAACGAAAAGAAACTCCCTTTGAGCATGTATTACACATGTCAAAGGGAGTTTTTTTTGTTGTGCCAGTGATGATTAACTCAGAATTGCTAAGCTCACAAACGCTTATTTTACTCAGGCTTTTCAGTTTTGTCGGTGTAATACAGACGGAAAATAATGTCTTGATTGTGGTTACCGAATCCTTCTCCGAATAACGTAACGCCACCGATGTGCTCTGCATCCTCCTTGACGGCAATGCGAAGCGACCAGTAGCTGTTACGGATACCAATATCATCGATGGTAACGTCAGACAATTTCACGCCATCCATAAATGTGCCTTCCTTTTTGATAATGAGATGTTTCAGGAGGCCGTACTGATTTACACTCTCAAACCACCAGGGTGGATTCAGTTTGCCTTTTCCTCCAAAGTCACCTGGGCTCGTCCACATCCCTACCTCAACGCCATTAACGATAAACGAAATATCTGAAGGCCAGTTATTGTTGGTCAGTGGTGCCTCCGAGGAGATTTCCATTGAAATCTCCAATTCCTCCGGATTCTCATCCCCCATGAGATAGTTCGGTACCTTGTATTCAATAAACCCTTGTCCAAACCACAAAATTTTGGCCTTTAATCGATCAGGGTCAAGAAAATACCGGGGATCATCAAAAATACCAATGATGGAATCCCTTGTACAAATGCCACAAGTCGGTTTGATCTGCAGATCAGTGAAATGTCCTACCGAGATTTCAGTTTTGTGAATCTCACGTTGGATGACATCCTTGGTCGGGAATGCGATTTCAAGAGTGTCCATGCGAAGAGAGCAGACCTTTTGGGCCGCTCCACCTTTGCCTGGGGCCATGTTGGATTCGATAACACCGGCTTTTTCAAGTTTTTTGACATGCATGGTCATAATGGCACTGCTGAGTCCAAGCGCTTCGGCCAGTTCTTTTATATTCATAGAGTTCTTGGATAGCAGATGAACGATCTGAATGCGCACACTGCTAGAAAGGGCTTCGAAGATATGCAGGTTTTTTTCGTTCAGGTCGATTTTCAATGTAATTCCTCCGAAGAAATGAAATATTAACATTTATGTGAATAGTAAACGTAGAATATTATAATATCGGAATTCGAAAATAATCACAACGTTTTTATATAAATAATACCAGATATACAACATAAAAACAGAAAAAATTCGGAAAAATGTAAAAACGAACCATGAAATAACCAAAAAAACCCTGCCAACTCATTGACACGTGTAGCTTAATAACTTAATATTTAGGTGAATTAATAACAAATTTACGAATATATAAACAAAAACATTAACCTATCGTGCAGAACAGGAGATGACAGCGTGAGTACAGTTTCGAAGAAGGAATCATTTGTTAATCCGATTATACCGCAACGAGCCGATCCATGGGTATACAAACATACCGACGGCTATTATTATTTTACAGGTTCCGTGCCTGAGTATGATCGAATAGAGGTTAGAAGAGCTCGCACTGTTCAAGAGCTGGATAGCGCTGAGCCCATCGTTGTATGGCGCAAATATGATGAAGGACCGATGAGTGCCAACATTTGGGCACCGGAAATCCATTTTGTCCACGGTAAATGGTATATCTATTTTGCTGCAGCACGAACAACGGCTACGGTGGAAGGGCTTTTTGACCATCGCATGTTCGTGCTGGAAAATGCCTCGGAGAACCCACTTGAAGGAGTGTGGGAAGAAAAGGGGCAAATCAAGACAAAATGGGAGAGCTTCGCACTCGATGCGACCTCATTCTTACATAATGACGTTCAATATCTGGTTTGGGCACAGAAAGATCCCGACATCGTAGGTAATTCCAACTTGTATATTGCATCCATGGAAAATCCGTGGACACTCGCTTCCGAACAGGTGATGATCGCTGAGCCGACACATGATTGGGAAAAAATCGGTTTTTTGGTCAACGAAGGCGCAGCGGTGTTGAATAGAAATGGCAAAATATTTATATCCTTTTCCGCGAGTGCAACTGATCATAATTATTGCATGGGATTGCTGTATGCAGAGGAAGGGAGCGACCTGTTGTCACCGAAGAGTTGGACAAAGCTTCCGGCCCCTGTATTCCAAACCGATGTAGAGGCGGGACAATACGGCCCTGGGCATAACAGTTTCACCGTGTCGGAGGACGGAAGCCAGGATATTTTGGTCTATCATGCTCGCAATTATAAAGAAATTGAGGGAGACCCACTCTATGATCCGAATCGCCACATGCGGGCACAGGTCTTTGGTTGGGATGAGTTTGGATTCCCGTACTTTGGCAAACCCGTTCCAGATGGTCGTCCGGTGAACGTATAGAGCTATAGCATAAATAAAAAATAAAAATGGAACAAAGTGGTTGACAAATGTAAGCGCTATGAATTACGATAAATTCACACAAACGTTAATGATTAATTCATTTATTAACGTTTGTGTGATGGAGCGAAGGGAGTGCTCCTAGGCAAGCTTCCTTCAGCAAGTATACACGGTATACAGGGACAGTTTCCAAAGAAAAACTGCAGATCCCTGTGATTTTCTTGATAATATGAATGCGTTTACAAATGTGCTTAGGATTGATCATTCTAGGGGGGTTCTTGTGTGAAACGTACAAAAAAAGGTTTTATTCTCATGGTATCGACGCTGTTTCTGCTGGTGATTGTGTTGTCGGGATGCAGTGCAGACGACAAAAATACGATTACGTTCTGGACGCCTCTGACTGGAGAGGATGGGGCCTACATGGACCAGTTAGTTAAAGAATACAACGCCACCGAACCAGAAATCAAAGTAAAACATGTGATTACGTCTGATATGTATACCAAGCTGTCTACGGTAATTAACTCCGGTAAAGGTATACCGGATCTGGCTATTATCCATGCTGACCGAGTTCCGGGCTTTGTGAAACAAAATGTGCTTGAGCCAATGACTTCAATGCTGGCTGCGCAGCCGGAAATTAAGGAAGAGAACTATTTACCGCAAGCGTGGTCAACAGGAACAATTGATGGGACACAGTACACTGTTCCTCTCGATATTCACAGTAATGCCATGTACTACAACAAGGATTTGCTGAAAAAGTATAACGTGGAATCCTTCCTGGATGATGATATTGTCACGATTGATGAGATGCTTTCCTTGCAAGGCAAACTGGACGAAGGAGACTTCGTCGTCAATGATGCTTTGCTTGGCTGGGTCATTCTCGGACAACTGCAAAATGTAGGCGGGGATGTACAGAAGGATGGAAAACCAGCGCTCAATACCCCTGAGATGAAGGCTGCTTTTGAAAATGTCAAAAAGATCTCCGATGCTGGTCTTATGACTCCGTTCGGTGAAGATGGTTACCTGATGTTCCAATCCGGCAATGTTTTGTTTTCCACAGATGGTACATGGAGCTCGACTGCTCACGCCACTGTTGAAGGTCTGAATTTTGGTGTAACCAATGTATATTCACCTACGGCTGATAAGTTTACAAACCGTTCTTCATCTCACTTGTTTGCCATGCTGAACAATGAAGCGAGAACGGACGAGAAGGAACAAGGGATCGGTAAATTCCTGGAGTTTATCCGTCAGAATTCAATGGAATGGGCTAAAGCAGGACAAACCGTTGCGAGTAAACAGGTTATTGAGAGTCCGGAGTACAAAGACTACATGCAGTCTTTCTTTACTTCAAACGAGAAGGAGATTGAATCGCTATACATCTACACTTACGAGTATTACCCGTATGTAGCTGAAGCAGTTGACAAATACGCGGCTGATATCGTTCGTGGCAATGTGGAGCTGGATGCGACACTGCAAACGATGCAAAAAGAGGTTGAGGACAAAATTGCTCAAGGAAGCAGTGGGGCCCAGTAAAACTTGAATTGCATTTCGGATGTATTGTACATCTTGCCAGTCTACTGTAATAGAAGCAATGTGTCGCGAGGGTGGCACATTGCTTTTCCCAAAGGAGAAATGAAAGGATATGAATAAACGATCATTTGCACCGTTCTTATTTGTTGGTCCTCATCTAATCCTGTTTTTGGTGTTTATACTGCTGCCAACGATCTACGGGATTTATGCCTCTTTCACCAGATGGAACCTAATTAACGATCCGGTTTGGGTCGGTTTTGAAAATTATAGGACGATCCTGTTCGACCAGGATTCCTCATTTCATTTTCAATTCTTTAATGGTTTGAAGAATACGTTGATTTTCGTGGCACTGAGCGTTCCGCCTTTAATCATTATTCCGCTGCTTGTTGCGGTAGCCCTTGAACATAAAAAGGTGAAATTCAAAGGCTTCATGCAGGCAATTATCTACATTCCAGGTATGATCTCCATATCTGCCGCAGCGCTCATCTGGTCACTTATTTTCAATAAACAGCTCGGCATCACTGGTAACGTATTTGGATCAGAGATATCCTGGGCAGCCAATCAACCGTATGCTTGGATCATTATTATTGTGATATCTGTGTGGGGAGCGGTCGGAGGTAACATGATTATCTATCGCGCTTCCATTAATGGTGTACCTAGCGATCTGTATGAAGCAGCCGAGATGGATGGTGCGGGTCCGGTACGCCGATTCTTCAGCATTACGCTGCCTTCCATCCGTTTCCCGTTGATTTTTACATTTGTCATGACAACAGCTGGTTCATTTAACGTATTTGGTCAGCCGCTGATGATGACCGATGGTGGACCACAGCAGACTACGCATGTTCTCATGATGTATATTCGCCAGCTTGCGTTTGGCTCCGGTGAGTCAGTGGCAGGTATGGCTTCCGCCATGGCTGTGCTGTTAGGACTGGTTATTCTGGTCATCTCCGCATTGCAATATTACGTAATGAACCGGAACGCCAATTAGAGGAGCAGGATCGAACGTGGATCGGGAAGGAGCAGGTATATCAACATGGTCAAAAAAATAAGTATCTCTAAATATATATCCTATCTATTTTTGGTAACCATTTGTGTCATATGGGTGGTGCCCGTTATTTTCGGGATTACGACTTCGTTTCGCTCACAGGCAGAAGTGGTGTCGGCCGGGTTCCGGTTATTTCCCAAAGAGTGGGACTTTAATAACTACGTTGCCATACTGGACAATACATCAACCGCTCCGATTCTGAGATGGTTGAGCAACTCGCTGCTCATTGCAGTATCTCACACGGTGCTTGTCGTTTTTATCATTTCCCTTACAGGCTATGGATACACAAGGTTGAAGTTCAAAGGGAGAGATGCCTTATTTTTCACGCTTCTTGGGATTTCATTTTTCCCGGGTGTCGTTAACCTGATCCCTTCCTACAAAATCATTGAGGCGCTTGGATGGGTCAATACAGCTTGGGCCATGATTATTCCGGGGCTGGCTGGTATGGGGAATATCTTCCTCGTTCGTCAGTTCATGAAAGGAATACCTGGCGAACTCGACGAGTCTGCTAAGGTAGATGGTGCAAGTGATTTCCGGATTTATTACTCCATTATTTTACCCCTGGTGAAACCGGTATTGATTGTGTGCGGTCTATTCTCGTTCATTGGGTCCTGGAATGACTTCCTATGGCCGGTTATCGTATACACAGATGTCGAGAAAATGCCGATTACCGCGGGACTATTGTTGTTGCAGGATATTTACGGCAATTATCGCATGATTGGACAACTGATGGGTTCGGCGATTCTGGCCATTATTCCAACACTCGTGCTGTTTATTTTTGCACAAAAGTATTTCCTGCAATCGATTAACCTGAATTCGGGAATTAAAGGATAATGTTGAGTTGCTGCATTGTTTGTTAATCTGTTGTTTTACAGTAGAAACAATGTATAGGTTGGATTATGAGCTGCTGTATATACGGTGGCTTTTTTTGCGATAAAATGTATAGCGCTTTCAGAACACGAACGTTTCCGTAGAAACATATAATTAACATTCGTTTTTATCATTGACAGAAAAGGTCGGCGCTTCTAAAATAGGGATGGGAAAACAAACAAATAGCGCATACTACTTCGTATAATCCTGGGGATATGGCCCGGGAGTTTCTACAAGATCACCCTAATGATCTGGCTACGAGCAGGAGAGGCTAAGCACAGCAAAAGTTCTATATGACTGCGTGGTTAACTATAATGGACGCACATTAGAATTTTTTTTGTTCTTGGCAATAGGCTACACCTCTCCTTATAGCTAACCCTGGGTGAAGTAAGTCCGTCCAGGGTCTTTGTCGTTTTTCAAAATGGCTTCAGCATCTCTAAGGGGGAGTTAGTGGATTATGGATCGTTTCTTTAAACTAAAAGAAAACGGAACGAATGTTAGAACGGAGATTGTTGCGGGTCTTACTACCTTTATGACCATGGCGTACATCCTTTTTGTTAACACATTGTTCCTCGGATCAGCCGGGGCGGGGATGTCGGATAACGCAGTGTTTTTTGCAACAGCCGTAGGTGCTGGGCTTATGACCATCATTATGGGATTGTTCGTTAACATCCCGATCGCTCTCGCGCCGGGTATGGGATTGAACGCATACTTCATGACGGTGGTACTGAGTTCTAATGGGGCAATTACCTGGCAAGCTGCTCTCGGAGCGGTATTCCTCTCGGGTATCGTATTTATTATCTTGACCGTGACGAGAATTCGTCAGATGCTGCTTGTGGCTGTACCTCAAACATTGAAAATGGCCATTACGGTCGGTATCGGTCTCTTTATTACTATTGTAGGTTTCAAATTGGCCAACCTCGTTGCTGTTACGGTTAATGTTGCGCCAGATGCAGACCTTAGACAGCCGATTCCTGGCAGCAGTTTCAATTTGTCGCTCGGTAATTTTGTGACGCATCATGATGCGCTATTGGCACTGATTGGATTGATCCTTATTGCTGTACTGATGGTTATGCGTGTAAAAGGTGCACTGCTCATTGGTATCGTTGCTACAACTCTAATTGGTATTCCGATGGGTGTTACGAATCTTAGCGGACTATCCGGTGCAAGTTGGCTGCCTAATTTCAGTGATCTGGCTGTGGGACAGTTGGACCTGAAGGGCGCGATTAGCCTTGGATTGTTTGAGATTATCTTCATCTTTACCTTCGTTGAATTGTTTGACACGTTCGGTACAATGGTTGGAACTGCGACCCGGATGGGCATTATGAAAGACAAGCAAAAAGGCGAGAAAACAATTGGTAAAGCAATGCTCGTCGATGCAGTAGGTGTAAGTGCGGGTGCGGCATTGGGTACAAGTACTATTACGGCATTCGTTGAGAGTGCTTCTGGCGTTGAAGCGGGTGGACGTACGGGTCTGACTTCGGTAACGACTGGGATCTTGTTCATTCTGGCGCTGTTCATTGCTCCGCTTGCGCTGGTTGTTCCGTCTGCTGCCACAGCTCCGGCCCTGATTATCGTAGGTGTATTGATGATGAGCCAGGTGCGCAGCATTGAGTGGGATGATTTCCTTCAAGCGTTCCCTGCATTCCTAACAATTGTATTGATGCCTTTCACAGGCGGAATTGCAAACGGGATCTCAGCAGGTATTCTGTCTTATGTTATTCTGGCCGTATTCAGTAACCTGGTTACGGATCGCAAAGTGAAGATTCACTGGTTGATGTGGATTCTCGCAATCATTGTTCTTGCTCGCTATATCTTTATGGGCGGAGAATAATTCATTTCTACTATATAGAAGGACGAAAGCTCCTGGGCTTGATCAGGGCTTTCGTCTTTTTTTATTAAATAGAATCAGAATTTAATCTCGCTTGAGAAATATAATACAGTTCCTTTCATTATATAGTGGGTAAGTTACGTTCTATATATAGAGGGAAAGTTGGTGAGAGATATGGTGAGGTGATTTATAGCTTGGAAAGGTACGTCAATAAAGATACACAGTTTGATCAATAAAAGGATTCTTGTAGAACTTTATGTTTATGTGATGTTAAAGAGTTCTTGGACAAGCTGCAGCGTTTATGGTCAGGACCTTATTCGGTTTGATCTTTTGATGGTTGAGATCATATAGCTTCTCTTGTTGTAAACTTCGTATCTTTATATAGAAGAAACTATTTGAATAGAAGTCTGTATACTCTTTCTTAATTTCTTATTGAAAAAAGTACTTGCATAAAAAAACTGTACATGGTATATTCTAATTCCGGCCAAGAAAACACGAGAAACACGGTGCGGTAAGCAAACTGAAAAGCTTCGAA